>JBALVT010000014.1:0-44861 GCA_036961345.1 Halioglobus sp. | reverse complement strand
CCGCGCAAGGCCCAGGAATCGAACGCACGGGATAGTCGTTCTCGTGGGCATACCTCACCAGACGGTAACCCGGATCGGATATCAGCGGCGTTCCGGCGTCAGACACCAGAGCAACGATGCCACCCGCAGACAAGCAGCGTCCAATTTTCTCCAGCGTGTGCCCTCCACTATGATCGTGATAAGCACTAACCTTTGTTGTAATTCCGAAATGCTGCAGCAAGCGAAGGCTATGTCTGGTATCCTCAGCGGCTATAAGATCTGCCGCTTTTAAAACCTCCACAGCCCGGGGCGACATATCGCCCAAATTACCTATAGGTGTAGCGACAACATAGAGACCGGATTCCACGAATCCTCCTTAATAGTAGCAATGAAGGTACGCATAACAGTACCGATCCCGGAAACCGGGCCCCAAAGATGACCTGCGGCCGACACGCACGACTGCACTGAACGAGCCAGCGAAGAATAGCATGAGACCCGACTTACCCTCCCACCAAAAATTCCTTAAAGTTTGCAGCCTTTTTGTTGTGAGCCTCTATCTTCACGGTTGCGGCAGCGCGCCCCAGGTGCCGGAACCCTCCACTGCGCTGCCCGAAAGCCAGACAACAGCAGCACTAAATCCAGTGCAACTACCTCCCTCCCAGTTTAGTTCGCAGTTCAACAAGGCAGAGCAAGATCTGCAGCGATTTAACTGGATGGCAGCGAGTAACACCCTGGCCGAGATTCCCGCGGAATTAACAAGCGAGACCGACCAACAATATCTGGATTACTTACAAGCCCGGATTCACTACCAGAAAGGCCACCAACAAGAGGCCAGCAGATTATTACTTGCGCGAGAGTCCAGCTTTGAGCCACTGGACCCCGCTATTCGCATTAAAGCCAACAACTTTCAAAGGTATATGCTCAGCCTGTCTGGTAAAAATTTGCAGAGCGCCCGCCAGGGAGAGCAAATGCTCAGCTACCTATCCTCAGACGACAACACCGTCAGCGCAATGCACCGAAGTATCTGGAGTGAATTGCAAAAGGCATCCAGTGAAGAACTCCAGCAAGCTCTTAATGAAGCCACTGAGCCTCGCTGGCAGGGATGGCTATCGCTGTCGGTCATAATGACCCACCAAGGGGAAAGCCCGTTAGACCTGCAGCGGGACCTCACACGCTGGCGTGATGAAAACCCGGATCACCCCGGCGCCAATTCACTGCCAGGGGGGCTTGACCACCTGCTGGAACTCCCCGAGCCACTGCAGAATGTCGCGCTGATATTGCCTTTGAGCGGTCGCCTGGCGCCGGCGGCGAAGGCAGTAAGAGACGGCTACCTATCACGGTATTATGCAACACAGCCGCAGGGTCAACTGGCAACCCATGAGCTTCAGATAATAGATCGCGATCGCTACAGTTCAATTGAGCAGGCATATACAAATGCCAGCGCAGCAGGCGCACAGCTGGTAATAGGGCCACTAAACAAAAATGATGTCGCAAATCTGGGCAAAATGCCCGATCGGCCAGTACCTGTTCTGGCGCTCAACCGAGTTGATGAAATACTCCCCATTGATGAAATGGCGTTTATACAACTGGCGCTCGCACCGGAGGATGAAGCACAGCAAATTGCCCAACTCGCGTTTGGCCAAGGCAATCGACGAGCGATGCTAATTCGGCCACGGGGCAACTGGGGCGACAAAATGGAACAAGCCCTTCTGGAGCGCTGGACGGCTCTGGGCGGAACAATAGCCGCAACGGCTCGTTACTCTGGCCAGGAGGATTACTCCAGCAGCACCGCCGCCGCTCTGAGCCTGCCAGCCAGCGAACAGCGTGCCGGTGATATGAGGAGGCTACTGGGAACCAAGATCGAGTTCACTGCGCGGCGACGACAGGATGTAGATTCGGTCTTTTTGCTCAGCCGCAATAGTGCTGAGGCACGATCCCTGAAACCATTACTGGCCTACCATTACGCAGGCAAGCTGCCAGTTTATGCTACTTCAAGTATTTATCGCGGAACCACCGATAGTAGAAACAAAGATCTCAACGGTGTGAAGTTGGTAGAAACCCCCTGGATTCTCAGTCCCGAATCACGCGGAGCGCGGGCGTCCATGACGCCCGGTACCGATGCCTACACCAGGTTGTATGCACTGGGTGCTGACGCATTCCTGCTGCAATCGCGATTTTCCCAACTTCAAGCCGGGGCTGATGTTTTCATCCGCGGTAATACTGGCCTGTTGAGCCTCGACCCCCAACTCCGGATCCGGCGACAACTACAGCCTGCTACATTTGATGGAGGTGTTATCAAGCCGCAATAGCTAGACTGACCGAGGAAAGTTCCCCATTCAGGAGCGCGGCTAAAAATGAAGTCAATCGGAGATTGCTACGAAGGTAAGGCGGTAGATCTACTTACCACAAATGGGCTGCGTATACTCGCCCGCAACTTCTCAAGAAAAACAGGAGAAATTGACATTATTGCGCTCGACAAAACCTGTGTCGTCTTTCTGGAGGTCCGCGTACGCAGCAATCCAGGCTATGCCGGGGCCGCAGCTTCAGTGGATCGGCGCAAGCAGCAACGTATTATTCGCACCGCGCAACTATACCTAAGAGCGAATCCGTTACGCTCTCAATCGCCCTGTCGATTTGACGTCATTGCCTTTGAACCGCGACAATCTACCAGTGAATTATCAGCCAATTGGATCCGGTCTGCTTTTACCGCCTGAAAGCCCCGCTAACGAGATGTAAAAATGGATTACTACCAACGAATCGCAGGAAATTTTCAGCAAACCGTTGAATTGATCGCCATGTCGGTAGACACGCTGGCGCTACCGATTGAGCAAGGAAGCACGCTCATGACTGAAGCACTGCTACAGGATCGCACGATCATGGCCTGTGGCAACGGCCCAGATGCGGCCCTGTCACAGATTTTCGTTAGCAACCTGCTAAATCGGTTTGAGTACGACCGGCCCGCGCTCCCCGCCCTATCACTTGGCACGGACGCGGCCAGCCTGACAGCGATTGCTACCACCAACAGCGTTGACAACATTTTTGCACGACAAATTCATGCCCTGGGTCAAACGGGTGATATCCTACTGTGCATTAATAGCGGAGCGGGACACGACAATCTTATCAACGCAATCAGGGCAGCACAGGACAGAAATATGCCAGTGATCGCCTTGTCCAGCGGTATTGACGAGCGGTTTCGTGGCGCACTGGGCCCGAATGAGGTGGAGCTGTTCGCTGATACAGACAGTCAACCGAGGGCAGTTGAACTGCACACCATGATCATTCAGAACCTTTGTGAAATGATAGAACTGAGTCTCTTTGGAAGTTACGATCAGGAATAAATGATGAAATATACAATAGCCTACATTGCTCTCGCAGCCAGCTTAACCTTAACCGGCTGCGGCAGTTTTCTCGCGACCATGCAGTCCAACACCCTGGAAGACGACCCTGGGGAGCGGACTATGGGACAGCAGTTGGAAGATGAAAGCATAGAAACCAAAGCAATTGTTAACCTTCATGCCGCCAACGAGGCCTTCGACCAGGCCCATCTGGTGGTGGTGAGCTACAACGGCTATATCCTGCTTGCCGGGCAGGTTCACAGCGAAGCGCTGAAGGCGCAAGCAACAGAGGTCGTCCGAAAAATCCGCAGGGTCCGCAGAATCTATAACGAACTTGAGGTGGCCTCACCGAGCTCAGCCATGACACGCACCAGCGACACCTGGATAACAACCAAAGTGAAAAGCTACTTACTGGGCCGCTCGGGCATAGAAGGCGGTAGAGTTAAGGTGATCACAGAAAATGGCGTTGTTTTTCTAATGGGCCTTGCCACACAAGCCGAAGCTGACCGGGTAGCGGATACCGCTTCGGGCATATCGGGGGTACAGCGGGTAGTTCGTATATTTGAAATAATAGATTAAACAGCAACGATCAGGTCAGGCGCTATTACTTTACAACCTTGAGAGACGGCCGCCCCTCAGGACGAGATGGCGAAGTCGGAGTGTCATCTGGCGGAGTATCCCCGTCATCAGGATTATCTTCAGCATCGAATACCATTCCCTGGCCATTCTCTCGTGCATAGATGCCAATTACCGCGGCTACCGGGACATAAATGTCGGTGGCAACACCACCAAAGCGACCATTAAAACTGACCGCATCATTGGAAATCTCCAGATCGACCACAGCGCCCGCGGAAATATTGAGAACTATTTGCCCCTCTTTGACGAACTGCCGGGGAACCAAAACATCCTTAACGGATGCGTCCACCAGCATATATGGGGTGCATTCATTATCTGCAATCCACTCATAGAGTGCACGCATGATATAAGGACGACTGGGTGTCATCAGACAGGTCTATAACCAAACACGCCCTAGAGGCGCATTTCCCTTTCTTGTTCTGACAAACTGGCCTGGAACGATTCACGCTCAAACAGAGAATCCATGTAGGTCAACAAGGGCTTGGTCTGCTTGCTGGAGCGAATATCCACACCCAGAGAAGGCAATCGCCAGAGAATGGGCGCAATACAACAATCTACCAAAGTAAACTCTTCGCTCATGAAAAAGGGCTTCTCGGCAAAAATTGGGGCAATGGCAGTCATACTTTCGCGCAGCTCTTTGGTACTTTTGCTAATGACATTATCACTGCGAGAATGCAGGATCGAATCAACCAGATTACACCAGTCTTTCTCAATGCGATGAATGTACAGCCGGCTTTCAGCCCGCGCCACAGGGTAGACAGGCAACAGAGGCGGATGCGGGAATCTCTCATCCAGGTATTCCATCATGACCTTGGACTCATAGAGAACCAGATCGCGGTCCACCAGCGTGGGAAGTGAATTGTATGGATTGAGATCAGCCAACTCGGGAGGAGGGTGAGCGCCGTCCGCTTCAATCATTTCAACAGTCACACCTTTTTCGGCGAGCACAATCCTCACACGATGACTGTAATGACTCATGCTATCGCTGAAAAAGGTCATCGAAGACCGCTTTGCCACTACACCCATGGGGGTTCCTCAGTTTTACTATTAAACAATCAGATGGCAATACAACACCGGGCTGTATCGCCTCATTCGGCCTATGCCGGTTTTAGTGCACGTCTTTCCAATATTCGCGATTAAGCAAGCAAGCCAACACAAAGAATAAAGCGATAAACAACAGGACAAAAATACCGATACGGTGCCTCTGGGTCGCCACAGGGTCAGCTGTATAAGCCAAAAAATTTACCAAATCGTAAACTGCCGCATCGTATTCTTCGGGGGAAAGTTCGCCAGCCTCGGCCACCGTAAATTGTCCACAGGGGTCTTCAAGAATATCTTCGCCAGTCAAAGGGTCGCGTTTGACGCCACCGTTATGGGCTTTAACGGAACCCATCGCACACTCCTGCAAACCCTGCAATTCGAGCAGTACATGCGGCATACCAACGTCCTTGAAGACTTTGTTATTTACGCCATAAGGACGACTGTCGTCCTTATAAAATGTACGAAGATAGGTATAAAGCCATTCCGGTTGACGGGCGCGTGAGGCCAAAGTCAGGTCGGGCGGTGTCGCCCCGAACCACACCTTGGCATTGCGCTCATCCATCGCACTGTTCATTAGGGCGCCAATCTTGAGATCGGTATCAAACATGAGGTGTTCCTGAAACAAATCCTCAGGAATCCCCAAATCAGTTGCCACACGGGTATACCGCGAATACTGCAGCGAGTGACAACCCATGCAGTAGTTCATATACAGCTTGGCGCCGTTTTGCAGCGACGCTTTATCTTTGGGGTTAACAGTGATGTCGTCGCAAGCTATGCTGCCGCAGTTATGGGCGGCATCAGAGCCGACCGCTTTTAAAGGCAATATGGTAAGAATCAGTATCAATGCCAAACCGGCAATGCTGCCCCAAAATCCAATTCCACCGTCGGTAGTTACACGATCGGGCACAGGTTTGGTCGCCTCCATTGACGTCCAAATAGGCATCAGCAGAAAGAAGCCAAAATACAAAATAGAACAAATTTGAGCCAGGAATGTACGCTCTGGCGTTGGCGATTTCACACCCAGAACACCGAGAATCAGGAACGACGCCACAAATACCACCAGAGTGATTTTGGTCATATTGCCGCGATAGCGCCAGGACTTAACCGGACTGCGATCCAGCCAGGGCAACATAAACGGAATAGCGACTGAGGCGGCGAAGGCGATGAAACCCCAGAACTTGTCAGGCACAGCCCGCAGTACGGAATAGAACGGCGTGAAGTACCAGACAGGAGCAATATGTTCAGGGGTTTTCAGCGCATTTGCTTCCTCGAAATTGGCAAACTCAAGAAAATAACCACCCATTTCCGGCATGAAGAAAACAATAAAACAAAAGACAAACAAAAATACGCCAACCGCTTGCAGGTCGTGAACCGTGTAATAAGGGTGAAAGGCAACACCATCCAACGGTATGCCGTTCTCGTCCTTGTACTTCTTGATATCAACCCCGTCCGGATTATTGGAGCCAACCTCATGCAAGGCAAGTAGGTGCAATACGACCAGAGCCAGCAAAATAATGGGCAGCGCGACGACATGCAGCGCAAAGAAACGGTTAAGCGTAATACCGGAAATCAGGTAATCTCCGCGAATCCAGGTAACCAGGTCTTCGCCCACAACAGGTATCGCACCAAACAGTGAGATAATTACCTGCGCACCCCAGTAGGACATCTGACCCCAGGGCAGTACATACCCGACAAAAGCTTCGGCCATTAAGGCAACAAAGATCAACATGCCGAAGATCCAGATCAACTCACGCGGCTTTTTGTATGAGCCATACAGAAGGGCCCGAAACATATGCAGATAGACAACTACAAAAAATGCCGATGCACCGGTGGAATGCAAATATCGGATCATCCAGCCGAAATCCACGTCGCGCATTATGTACTCAACTGAAGCGAAAGCGCCTTCTGCGCTGGGGTTAAAGCTCATTGTGAGCCAGATTCCCGTCAGCAGCTGGTTAACCAAAACCAGGAGAGATAACACCCCGAAGAAGTACCAGAAGTTAAAGTTTTTGGGCGCGTAGTACTTGCCCATGTGGGTGTCCCAGGCGCGCATAATCGGCAGGCGGGCATCAACCCAATCACGTAATCCAACAAGCATATTGATCATCAGGAAGCCTCCGAGTCCACGCCAATTACCAGAATATTTTCGCCCTCAAAGGAATAAGGCGGCACTACCAGATTGGCAGACGCCGGGACGCCGGCATAGACGCGACCAGACAGGTCGAACTTCGAACCATGGCAAGGGCAAAAGAAACCACCAATCCAGCTACCATCAGTCTCAAACTCCGTGGGGCCTACTTCAGGGCGGAATTTAGGGGCGCAGCCCAGGTGGGTGCACAAACCTACAATGACGAGCAGTTCCGGACGAATCGCCCGAGCCACACCTTCGATATAAGCAGGTTGCTTGGATATTGTAGAATCAGGATCTTTCAATTGGTCGTTAAGAGAAGGTAGGCCCTCAAGCTGGGACGGCGTCCGATTGACGACATAAACGGGCTGTCCTCGCCACTCGACAACAACCATCTGGCCCGGCTCCAAGTTGCCAATATCAGCTTTCACCGGGGCACCGGCCGCTTTTGCTTTCGCTGAGGGGTTCCAGGATCCGACAAAGGGAACGGCAATTCCCACGACGCCAGCGACACCTACCGCGCTCGTGGCGGCCGTCAGAAACCGTCTCCGGCCGCTGTTTACACCATCGCTACTCATGCTTTTCTCCCCTGATTGCAAGTCTTGTATCTACCGACTTTGGCTCTTGGAGGCCAGTCGCCACAAAATGGGGCAAATGTTAATGATTTTGCCCTGCCGTTACAAGAAAAACCCTTGATATTACTGACTATATGGCAGCCAGCTCGCCAGGGTTAATACCCTTGCCCCGGACATAAAAAAACGTCCGGACTGCGAGCAAACCCGGACGTTTTCAAAATGCCCAAAAACCCCGCCATGAACGGGGTATGAAGCAAGCTTAACGCTTGGAGAACTGAGGCTTTTTACGGGCTTTGCGAAGACCGACTTTCTTCCGCTCAACTTCACGAGCATCACGAGTTACATAACCTGCCGCACGCAAGGTGCCACGCAAGGACTCATCGTATTGCAGCAAGGCTCGTGTTATGCCGTGGCGAATAGCACCGGCCTGACCGAAGCTACCACCGCCGGCTACAGTGATGTTAATGTCAAATTTATCATTTAATTCAACAAGTTCCAGCGGTTGACGCACGATCATGCGGGCAACCTGTCGACCAAAATACTGATCCAGGGGACGCTGATTAACAGTGACATTACCCCCGCCGTTTTTAAGGAAAACTCTCGCAGTGGAAGTCTTGCGACGCCCGGTTCCGTAGTATTGAGTAGCTGACATAAATGATTATCCGTTAAATATTCAGTGCTTGAGGCTGTTGTGCCGCATGTGGATGCTGGTCGCCCGCATAAACTTTTAGTTTCTTGAACATGGCGCGCCCGAGTGGATTGCGAGGCAACATACCCTTAACCGCTTTCTGGATAACGCGTTCTGGGGCTTTTTCGATCATATCGTTGAACGAGATTGATTTAATACCACCAATGTAACCCGTGTGATGCTGATACAACTTGTCGGTAGGCTTGGCACCTGTTACCCGAACCTTCTCACAGTTGATCACTACGACGTAGTCGCCTGTATCGACATGTGGTGTGTATTCTGCCTTGTGCTTACCGCGAAGGCGATGCGCAATCTCGCTCGCCAGGCGTCCCAAGGTCTTGTCAGCAGCGTCAACTACGAACCAGTCGCGGCTCACTTCTTCTGCTTTGGCACTAAAAGTTTTCATCAATTTCCGTCTCTAGGAAGGGTCCAATTTCAAGGACGCGAATACTAATCAATGATGGGCGCTATTTCAAGCTAATCTTTACCGGGAATATCAATGAAAAATCATCCCCGGATGCAAATCGCTGCAAATTCGGGCTCCGGCCGGCCGCAAGCGACCGGATTACGGCCTATGCTCTCTTGCCAGGTACTCATGGGACTGCATTTCCTGAAGGCGGGAAATCGTGCGTTGGAACTCGAATTCCAGCCGCCCACCACTGTATAAATCAAGCAAGGGCTTGGCTGCGGTGAGCACCAACTTGACATTTCGGTCGTAAAATTCGTCCACCAAATTGATAAATCGTCGGGCTTGGTCATCGCTATCCACCCCCATTGCGGGCACGTTCGAAATCAGCACAGCATGATAGATTCTAGCCAGCTCAATATAGTCATTTTGAGATCTGGGGCCGTCACACAGCTCCGCAAACTCGAACCAGACCACATCGTCGGCCAGACAATGGGTACTTAGGTAACGACCGTTAATCTCCACCCTCTCCCACTGCTTGCCCGGCTCGGGGGCCAGTCGGTCAAAACTTTCCTGCAGCGAACGATTTGCGTCTTCACCCAGAGGAAAGTGATAGAGCTCCGCTTGTTCCAGAGCCCTGAGCCGGTAATCAACTCCTGCATCGATGTTCACCACCTGGGTAAATCGTTCTATCAAAGCGATTGCGGGCAGGAACCGCTGTCTTTGAAGGCCGTTTTCATAAAGCCCAGCGGGCTCAATATTGGACGTCGCGACAAGGGTTACGCCCCGCTCAAACAATGCTTCCATCAGCCCGCCCAGGATCATAGCATCGGCGATATCAGTGACGAAAAACTCATCAAAGCAGATTATTTTTGCCTCTGCAGCGAAATGATCAGCAACAATCGGTAGTGGATTTTTTTGCCCCTCGAGAGCAACGAGCTCTGCCTGGACACGCTGCATAAACCGGTGAAAATGCACTCGCATTTTTTTCTCGTAGGGAATACAGTCAAAAAAGGTATCTACAAGGTAAGTTTTTCCACGACCAACACCTCCCCAGAGATACAGCCCCCTTTCCGGCTCCGGGTTACCCCCTTTGAACCAGCGACGTATTTTGGAAAACCCGGCACTTTCGTTATTCCGGGCTACTATCAGCCGATCGTAGAGATCCTGAAGCAATAACACAGCACTTTCTTGTGCCGGATCGTGCGCGAAATCCTCGCGTTGCAAGTCCTGCTGGTACCGCTGCCAGGGCGAAAGATGTATATCATTCAAAATTGTGATGCCCCAACGCCTTGAATTGCCACGTGATTGCGCGCAAGAAAAGCGCACACTTTAACCACTGCCCCCAAGCTTGGCAACGCCGATACCACTGCGGATGGATTAGCCCACGAAGCTACAGTCGGCTCCAGATAACAGGTATACTGCCAGCCTAGTCTTGGTGTATTGATAAGGAAACCTCTGTGTATAGCTTGAATATTGTCTTGATGGGCGGCGCCGCTCTGTTCTTGGTGGCTCTGGGCCTGGGTACTCTTCTGGGGCGCACAATGTCCCCGCAAGGACAAAAAAACCGCGAACTGGAAGTCAAACTTGACCAGGCACTGCAGGGCAAAAAAGCCTATGAAGACGAAGTTGTTGAGCATTTTTCCGATACAGCAGCCCTACTGAACAAGCTGACAGAAAGCTATAGAGATGTACACAATCAGCTGGCAAAAGGCGCTACGACGCTATGTCAGGGGCATGGTCCCGTGTCGCTGGAAAAAATTGAGAACACTGCATCGAGTACAGAAATTCCAGGGCAGCTGGCCGACATACAACCCCCTCTCGACTACGCACCAAAAACTTCACCGAACGAGACTGGTATGTTAAATGAAGAGTTTGGCCTGGAAAGGGTTACATCTGAAGCCGGTAATGTGGAACCACCTCTCAAGCATTAAAACTGCGTATTACGGCTCCGTAACAGTTCCGTAACGGTTCCGTTTCGGTTCCGTTTCGGGTCCGAGCTGGCTCGGCGAATTCTTTAGCACCATTTTTATCGCCCGCCCCGCTTAGACGGGGTTATCGATATCAATAAAGTGGTGTTCTATACCAAATTTTTCAGCTAGATGTGCGCCCACTGCCTGCACCCCGTAACGCTCCGTCGCATGGTGGCCTGCACTGACAAAATGAACGCCCTCCTCCCTGGCAATGTGTACAGATTGCTCGGATATTTCACCAGTGACAAAGATGTCTGCTCCGGCCGCCACCGCCGCCTCGAGATAATTTTGCGCCGCGCCCGTGCACCACGCGACCTTCTGCACCGGCGATTCGCCGTCCCCAATATGCAATGGCTGCCGCCGGGTAAACTGGGCAATGCGCTCAATCAGCAGCCTGGCCGGCAGCGCAGAGGGCAGTGTACCGATACAACCCAGGCCGCCAATGACATCCGGCTCAAGCGGCAGTGCCTCCTCAAGGCCCATCAGCCTGCCCAGGCAAGCGTTATTACCCAGCTCAGGATGAGCATCCAAAGGCAGATGATAGGCCAGGAGACTCACATCTGCAGTCAGCAGCGCCTTCACACGGCGGCGTTTCATGCCAACAATGACCTGATTCTCCCCATTCCAGAAATAACCATGATGAACCAGTATGGCATCCGCCCCCCAGGCCACGGCCTGATCAACCAGGGCCTGGCTGGCTGTAACACCGGTGACCAACCGGCTTATCCTCGACTTCCCCTCCACCTGCAGTCCGTTGGGGCAGTAATCGTTGAAGCGGTCCGGTTCAAGGAGCAGATCAAGATGATTCTGCAGTTCAAGTAAACTTGTTGTCATTGGGTTTCATTCCAGCGCAGCGCGAGGTCTATACTGTTCGCATTAGCTGTGCATCATATACAATGCATCGGAAAACCATAAGCCTGAGAGAAAGAACAAGCACTCATGACATATTCCAATCGGTGCTACCTATGACAGGCGTACTCAAGTTCATTACCTGGCCAAGCGTAGCGGGGATATTGGCTGCGCTATTGATACTGGATCGCCTGCCCCTTGGTACCGGCGATCCGAACGGGTATCGGGACACTGAACTGGCCAGTTATTCTACGGCAGTGAATGCGGCAAGCCCCTCCGTTGTGAATATTTATACGCGGACGTTGGTGAGACCGGCCCGCAACTCCGCCCTGAGTGACCCCATTTTTCGCGGATTTGCCACCACTACTCCACAACACCAGCGCATCGAGGAATCGCTGGGGTCCGGGGTTATTATGTCCGAAAAAGGCCACATTCTGACAAATAACCACGTCATCAGCGGCGCGGATGCCATTTGGGTACTTCTACAGGATGGTCGCTCGGCAAATGCCCTTGTTGTTGGCACGGACACAGCAACCGACCTCGCCGTCCTGCAAATCGAGTTGCCAAATTTACAGCCTATCGTCGCCGGCAACTCGGACACGATTCACGTCGGGGATGTCGTGCTGGCCATTGGGAATCCCCTGGGGTTTGGTCATTCAGTCACTCAGGGAATAGTATCCGCATTGGGGCGCTATGGACTGCAGGCAAACACCTATGAGGATTACATACAGACGGACGCATCAATTCATTTGGGCAATTCTGGTGGCGCGTTGATCGACACGCGCGGTCGCCTTCTGGGAATCAACACGCTCATCTTCACTACCCCCAATCAGAATTCCCAAACCAGCACAGGTATTGGCATAGGCCTGGCAATCCCCGCGAACCTGGCTGTGTTTGTGCTACAGGATCTGGTGAATTACGGCGAGGTTATACGCGGTTGGCTGGGTGTGCGGGTTGAACCCGTCCGAAGAGTAGACAGCGACACATCTCAAGCGCTGGTAGTGGCCGCCGTCTCTGAGGGCAGCCCAGCCCAGAAGGCGGGAATAACGCTGAACGATATCATTACCCATATCGACGGCGAAATCGTCAAAGACGGTCGCCTGACCATGCACCGTATAGCGCTTCTTCGCCCCGGTGACAGAATAAGCGTGACAGTGCAGCGCAATCAACAATCGATTGATTTACAAGCTGTCATAGGTAGTTTGCGGCAATCCGGGGTAGAGCGTTAGCCAGATTCGCCGTCAACGAGACGAAATTCAGCGCTGCGGGCATGGGCCGTGAGAGACTCTCCACGCGCGAGCACCGAGGCGACTTCTCCCAACTCCTGAACACCGGTCTCGCTGCACATAATTATTGAGCTGCGTTTCTGAAAGTCATAAACGCCCAGGGGAGACGAGAACCGCGCGGTTCTTGACGTTGGCAACACATGATTGGGGCCGGCACAGTAATCGCCCAGAGCCTCGCTGGTATAAGCGCCCATAAAAATTGCGCCCGCATGCTCAATCAAGGGTAACAAGGCCTCGGGGTCGGCAACCGACAGTTCCAGATGCTCCGGCGCCAGTTGGTTGCTCACGGCAATGGCATCATTTAGATCGCGGGTTTTAATCAGCGCTCCTCGCGCTATCAAAGATGCCCGAATAACATCGGCGCGCTCCATTTCAGGCAGCATTTTTTGAATACTGGCTTCAACAGCATTCAAATAATCCCCATCGTGGCAAAGCAATATGGCCTGTGCGTTTTCATCGTGTTCACTTTGCGCAAACATATCCATCGCCACCCAATCGGGATCGGTACTACCATCACAGACAATCAGGACTTCAGAAGGGCCGGCCACCATATCGATACCAACCTGACCAAAAACTTTCCGTTTGGCCGTCGCCACATAAATATTGCCAGGCCCGACTATTTTATCAACGCCGGGAATTGTATCGGTACCATAGGCCAGCGCTGCTATAGCTTGAGCACCACCTATCGTGAACACTCGATCGACACCAGCTATACATGCTGCGGCCAGAACCATTTCGCTGAGCACGCCGCCTGGGGCGGGCACCACCATAATGATTTCGGCAACCCCGGCAACCTTCGCTGGCAGTGTATTCATCAGCACCGAAGAGGGGTAACTCGCCTTACCACCGGGTACGTAGATTCCAACGCGTTGCATGGCCGTCACTTTTTGACCTAACAAATTTCCGCCGGCATCCCGGTATTGCCAACTTTCCTGCTTCTGATGTTCGTGGTAACTGCGCACTCGCTCGGCGGCGCACTCAAGCGCTGTTCTCTGCGCTGGATCTATACTGGCCAGAGCTTGCCCCATACGTTCCTTGGATACTTCCAGCTCGGACACGGCAGCTACCGATAAACCATCGAAGCGCTGGGTGTATTCGAGAACGGCAACGTCACCGCGTGTTACAACATCGCTGATAATAGCATCTACAACGGCAGCTACATCGCCACCTTCAGACGTAGGCACTTCTGTCAGGGCAGTCAACTGCTGAGAAAAATTGCTGCTGCTGGAATCCAGTCGCTGTATTTGCATTTTGCCTTCCTATGCAGCGCGCACGGCGGCGGCAAGATCATTGATAACCCGCATTATTTGTGTGTGGCGCGATCGCATAGATGCTTTGTTAACGACCAGACGCGAACTGATGTTTGCGATCTCCTCGATAGGCTCCATACCATTGGCCCGCAATGTATTTCCGGTGTCTACAATATCCACAATCAAGTCCGCCAGATTCATCAGCGGCGCCAATTCCATTGCACCATAAAGTTTTATCACGTCTGCGTGAACACCCTGCTGAGCAAAATGCCGTTTGGCGATATTGGTAAATTTTGTTGCTACGCGAATGCGCGCGGCACTGCTCTGCCAGCCTACTGGTCCGGCAGTCATCAGACGGCATTTCGAAATGCCTAAATCCAGGGGCTCATACAGACCATCCGCTCCCTGCTCCAGGAGTATGTCTTTGCCTACTACACCCATGTCGGCAGCCCCATGGCGCACATAAGTGGGAACGTCGGTGCCACGGATAATCACTAACTGCAAATCCGATACACTGGTATCAAAAATCAGTTTGCGACTACTGTGAACATCTTCCAAAGGCTCTATGCCGGCGCTGGCCAACAGCGGCAGCGTCTCTTTAAGGATGCGCCCTTTAGTAAGGGCTATTGTCATTTTTTCACTCATATTAAACGCGCCGTAGTCGGGTTCGCTTTAGTTCGGCAGACGCCTGATATCCGCGCCCAACAGTTGTAACTTTTCTTCAATACATTCATAGCCACGGTCAATATGGTAAATCCGGTCAACCAGCGTAGTGCCGTTGGCCACCAGACCAGCAATGACCAGGCTTGCTGAAGCTCGCAGATCCGTCGCCATGATGGGCGCACCCTGTAAGGTCTCCTGCCCCGTAATAATGGCCGTATTGCCTTCGATGACAATCTTGGCACCCATGCGATTCATTTCGTTGGTCTGAATCAGGCGATTTTCAAAAACGGTCTCGGTTACCGTGCTGGTACCGTCTGCTATGGCGTTCATTGCCGTAAACTGCGCCTGCATGTCTGTTGGAAAACCAGGATAGGGCGCCGTCTTGATACTTACTGCCTTCGGCCTACGTCCTTCCATATCCAATTCGATCCAGTCTTCACCACAAGTAATTTTCGCGCCAGCCTCCTCCAACTTCTGGAGAACCACATCCAACTTGTCGGGACAGGTATCCTTCAACATTATTTTGCCACGGGTCACGGCGGCGGCCAGGAGATAGGTGCCGGTTTCAATCCGATCGGGCATGACATCATAGGTACACCCATGGAGACGCTCTACACCATCAATAACGACAGTATCAGTGCCATGGCCAGAAATCTTTGCCCCCATGGCGATAAGGCACTCCGCCAAATCGACGACTTCTGGCTCGCGCGCGGCATTTTCGATAATCGTTTGCCCTTCTGCCAGAGTCGCCGCCATCATAATGTTCTCAGTGCCACCGACTGTGACAACCTCCATTAAAATTCGCGCGCCCTGCAATCGGCCCTCGATCTCGGCATTTATATAGCCGCCATCGATAGTTATCGTGGCACCCATTGCCTCCAGACCTTTCAGGTGGAGATCCACTGGCCGGCTTCCGATGGCACAACCACCGGGAAAGGACACATGCGCTTTTCCAAATCGCGCCAACATCGGCCCCATAACAAGAATAGAAGCTCGCATGGTTTTTACGAGTTCATAGGGCGCAGAAAAATTCGTCATATTATTAGCGTTCACCTCCAGGCTAAGCTTTTCATCGACGACAAGCTCCACCCCCATGCAACCGAGCAATTCGATCATGGTGGTAACATCATGCAAATGCGGTAAATTGCATATCGTAACCGGCTCGTGAGCCAAAATAGTGGCCGCAAGAATAGGCAGCGCTGCATTTTTGGCACCCGAAATTCTCAGCTCTCCGCCAAGTCGTTTGCCGCCGTTAATTAATAATTTGTCCAAAATATCTCCAGAGAAGCCAATACCTTAAGTATCGCTTTGCGACCGCCATTGATCGGTAGTGAAAGTCTTGATGTTGACCGCGTGTATTGAACCATCGGCGATCTGCTCACTCAGGGCAGCATAGACAAGCTGCTGTTTTGCCACTGGACGCAGCCCTTCGAAAATATCACCTATAACCTGAATATCATAGTGATTGCCTTCCCCCTGCACGCTCACGCGACAGTTTTCCAGATGGGCCTCTAATAATGCCTGAACAGCGCCAGCGTCCATGTAATGCCTCCAATAGTACCTACACCACCCAAAGGGGCGGAAAAAGCGGCATTTTAGGAGAAAATGGTGCGGATAGCGACTGTTGAATACAGCTCGCTTTTAGCTGCCTTCTAATAGATGCTCAGGATTCAACGTCTAAAGTAGACCATTCGTCGATAACGACATTGAGATCGCCGTCATGTTTACGTGCTGCTGCCTGAAATTGATTTTTGTAGATCTCCCCCAGATTTACCGTCTCAATAATCACATTTCGCAGCTTCCACTCTCCCGTTTTGCCGCGACCCATCTGGTACATAACGACGTAGGGCTGAGTTTCATCTGAGTATATTAATTGCTTCACGGATACTCTGGACTCCGCAGCCTCATCGGCGGAAGGTTCGCTCACGGCTATCCGACTGCCGCTAAATGCCAACAGCCCCTTGCCATAGGTTCGTATCAGTCCTGTGCGCATTACCTCGATAAATCTCTCCAGCTGCTCTCGCAATTCCTTGCGCCCTGCCGCATCCAGAGATTGATAACGCTCCTTACTGGCATAAACACCCATCACACTGCGGGCAAAACCCCGGTAGTCGATAACCGGGTCAAGTATTTCATGCACTGCCTGATAATACTGCTCGGGATCTTCATCGACATACCCCTGAGCGTCCTCAACAACCAGCATTACCTTTTCGCTGGCGTCGCTAACGATAGCGTGCGCAGTGAGCTTCGTGTTTTCGGCCGGCTCCGGATCCTGAGCCTGCACCTGCGCTGATAACAGACAGGCCAAAAAAACCATTCGCGAAAATACCCACATACTCCAAAACTCCCCGCTAAACTCTAATTACTGGTATCAACGCAGCCCTAGCTCTGTATAATCCTGAGCTTTAGGGGCCGTGCCGCACCATTTCCGCAAGCATACTGCCCATGTGCATAGGACAACAGTAGTACTTCAGCAGTTCAAAAAATTCTGCACGGAACGTACTGTAACAGGAATATAGCGTATATGCTGATAGCCGCCGTCGCCATCTTGGTCGGTTTTGTTATTCTCATCTGGAGCGCCGATCTTTTTGTCGCCGGAGCTGCGTCTCTCGCAGAAAATATGGGCCTTTCACCCACGATCATTGGCCTCACAATAGTGTCTTTGGGAACTTCCGCGCCTGAGGTTCTAGTGTCAATCACGGCCTCTATGGCAGGTGCTGGCGAGATGGCAATTGGCAATGCAATGGGATCCAACATCGCCAATGTTGGTTTGGTATTAGGCGTCACAGTGCTTATCGCCCCGCTTTTTGTTCACTCCAGTTGTATGCGACAGGAAATGCCTACTTTGCTGGTTGTTACGTTTGCTGTGGGATTGTTACTCCTCGACGGCGAGCTATCGAGGGTGGACGGATACCTCATGATGGCGGCGCTTGTCTTCATACTTGTGCAGATGATACGCAGCCAATCCCACGACAGCACACTACTCGAAGAAGCCGATGAAGAGCCCATGCCACACCTGAAACCACTGCGCGCGTGGATCACATTTGCCGTTGGGCTTCTTTTACTAATCGCCAGCTCGCGATTGCTGGTATGGGGGGCGGTAGAGGTCGCTGGCGAACTCGGTGTCTCAAAAATGGTTATTGGCCTGACCGTGGTTGCCGTGGGCACAAGCCTCCCGGAACTGGCCGCCACCATCGCCAGCGCGCTTCGCGGTCATGCGGAAATTGCACTGGGCAATGTGATAGGGTCCAACCTGTTCAACCTGCTGGGCGTTATGTCCATTCCCGGACTTCTTACACCAGAAATTCTCGATCCAGCGGTTATGACGCGCGACTATCCAGCCATGACAGTGGCTATGCTTTTACTCGCCCTGGGTATTTATGTGGGGCGTCGCAGAAATGCTGCACCAGAGGGACACACTTATATCGGCCGCAGCATTGGTATGTTGCTAGTGTCGCTGTACGCGATGTATTATTACTGGCTGTTTTTGACCATATAGCATGAGTTGCGCCACATGACGGAGTCACCTCCAATCAGTTTTGTAAGCTCTGCAAAGCGGACCATTAATATGGAAGCGTCTGCGGTGGCGGCGCTGGAAGAGCGTATTGGCACCGGTTTCAATTTAGCGTGCGAGATACTGCTCAAAACAAAGGGCCGGGTAATCGTCACCGGCATGGGTAAATCCGGTCATATTGCGCGCAAAATTGCGGCCACGTTGGCTAGCACTGGCACCCCCGCTCATTTTGTCCATCCCGGCGAAGCCAGTCACGGTGACATGGGAATGATCACCGCTGCCGATACTGTTATCGCTCTATCCAATAGTGGCTCTGTTGCAGAAATTGTCAGTTTGCTACCCATCCTCAAAAGGATGGGGACCCCCCTAATCAGTATGACCGGGAACGAGACCTCAGCACTCGCCATCGCATCCGATGCGCATCTGGACACGGGTGTGGAGACAGAGGCTTGTCCGCTTGACCTCGCTCCTACATCAAGTACAACTACCGCCCTGGTCATGGGCGATGCCATTGCCATAGCATTGCTGGAAGCGCGCGGATTTACCGCCGAGGATTTCGCTTTTTCACACCCTGGCGGCGCTCTGGGCAAACAGCTTTTACTCAAAGTTGAAGATGTAATGCATACAGGCGCTGACGTACCCCGCGTCAACGCCGACACAGTGTTGTCCGAAGCCCTGTTGGAAATCTCGGGTAAAGGGCTGGGGATGACCACCGTTGTCGATGGGCATGACCAGCTCCTGGGAGTTTTTACCGATGGCGACTTACGCAGGGCACTGGATTCTCGCCTGGACATTAATGCTACACAGATATCAAAAATCATGTCCCGGGGGGCGCGCACGGTAACGCCCGGCATGCTCGCCGCCGAAGCACTGCGCATCATGGATGAAAACAAAATCAGCTCATTGGTAGTCCTGGAAGGCCAGGAAATTGCCGGAGTTCTGCACTTGCTCAACCTGCTCAAAGCAGGGATTGTATAACATGGTGACAACGTGACCTCCGCACAAGACAAAGCATCAAGAATCACCCTGATGGCGTTGGCCGAGCCCGAGGCACAGTTCAGCTAATGCCAAGACCCTATTTTCAGCTGCTTCTGGTCATAACGCTTGTTATCGCATTCGGTTATTTCCTGGCACCCGGCCTCACACCAAATCCGCAGGTCAGCGAGTGGCAACAGGCATTGCCCAAGACGTATCTAATCAACACTCGAACCTCTACCTACAACGAAGAAGGTGCGCTGACCGACGTATTGGAAGCCCAAACAGCCAAATTCTATCCCGGTGAGCGTCAGTCTTTAATGGAATCACCTCGACTTTTTTCCCATAATCTCGATGACGACACCTGGTCTGCCTCATCCGACAACGGCCAGTTTGCGCACAATCGTGAACTACTGACCCTTACCAACAATGTCGTTCTGAGCAATGACACTAATCTTGTGGTACTCAAAACCGAAAAAATGAAAATCGATCTCGTGCGCAACATGGCCATATCGAAAGTGCCGGTGACCGTTACCCAAGGGGGTAGTACCACCAGCGCAGACGGTATGATAGCCGACCTCGATTCGCAGACAGTTCGGTTGCGCCCCAATGTGGAGAGCATATATGTTAAGCCTACTCAGTAAGTTAAGTTTTGCGCTAGTACTCGGCGCAACGCTGTCCACCACTGTTTTTGCCTTACCCGAGGACAGGGAACAGCCCATTCGCATCACTGCAGACCAGGCATTACGCAATGAGAAAGAGGGGATTACGGTCTACAGCGGCAATGTCGAAATGGTACAGGGCACACTGCACATCACCGCCAATAAGATAACTATTTATCGCATTGTTGAGGAGGCAGATAAAATTGTCGCCAAGGGCCACCCTGCACACCTGCAGCAACAACCAGAGCCGGAAAAAGGTCTGGTAAATGCTCGCGCCGAGATTATTGAATATTACAAAGATGAAGCTCGCGTGCACCTGAAACAGAACGCGCACATTGAACAAGACGGCTCCAAAGTTACCGGCGACACTATTGATTATTACGTCAATGAACAACTGGTCAAAGCCGGATCGAACCGCACCAAGGAAGACAGCCGGGTGGTAGTGGTTATTCCAGCCCAGGCAATCCAAAAAAGTGAGGACAGCAGTGGCAAAACTGATAGCGAATAACCTGGCCAAAGCTTACAAGGGGCGGGAAGTTGTTCAGGATGTATCTCTGGAGATTAACAGCGGGCAAATCGTAGGCCTCCTGGGGCCAAATGGTGCCGGCAAGACCACCTGTTTTTACATGATTGTAGGCATAGTACCGGCCGACCGGGGCAGTATCGTCATCGATGGCGAGGACATCACAAATCTGGCGATGCATGAGCGTGCCCGTCGCGGCATTGGCTATCTACCACAGGAGGCCTCAATATTCCGCAAACTCACTGTGGGCGACAACATTTTGTCGATTCTGGAAACCCGGCCCGACCTGAACAAAAAACAGCGTCTGGAGCGCCGCGATCAATTACTGGAAGAATTCCATGTCGCTCATTTGCGAGAAAGCCTGGGGCAAGCCCTATCTGGTGGTGAACGCAGACGAATTGAAATTGCCCGCGCGCTGGCAATGGAACCCGATTTTATCCTGCTGGATGAGCCATTTGCCGGTGTAGATCCAATATCAGTCAATGACATAAAACAAATCATCAGTCACTTGCGCGATAGAGGCATCGGCGTGCTGATCACCGACCATAATGTCCGCGACACACTGGACATCTGTGAAAAGGCGTTTATCGTCGGCGAAGGGCATATTATAGCCGCCGGAAGCGCTGAAGACGTCCTCGCTGATGAGCAGGTAAGAAGAATTTACTTAGGTAGTGAATTTAAACTCTGAGCCACTTCGAGTGCCCTGAATCGTGACAGAGCACACACTATACAAATTTAAAGCAAATTTCGGGCCATAGTCTTGCCTAGGTCGTAGGGCACGGCTACACTGAATTGGAACACTTATGGAATCAGGCAGAAAAACGCTGCTTTTGCAGCGGAGCTTTTTTGCCACACTATGAAACAATCGCTTCAACTAAAACTCGGCCAGCAGCTCACCATGACACCCCAGCTGCAGCAAGCAATCAAATTGCTGCAGTTATCTACACTGGATTTACAGCAGGAAATTCAGCAGGCCCTCGATAGTAATCCCCTGCTGGAGGTGGCGGAAGATAGTGGCGAAGTGGCCGCTGAGAATGCCGATTCCACGTCTACCGAGAGCGAAACATCATCAGAAGCGATATCTGATAACCAAGCGACAGATCTTGTTACCGAGAATCCCGACTGGGACGCTACCATCCCGGATGAATTACCCGTAGACACCCAGTGGGAGGACCTCATGCCCTCTTCCGCGCCCTCGGCCCCTGCGCCCGAGGGGGCAGAGATGGACTATGCCAGTCAAAACTCTGCAGATGAATCCCTCGCCGACAAACTTTACTGGCAGCTAAACCTGACCCGCCTTTCCGATGTAGACCGTGTTATTGCTATGGCTATCATCGATTCCACCGATCCTGGCGGACGACTCACAGCCAGCATAGATGATATCCATCAATCCCTGGTCGCGGGTATGGATGTCGAAATTGAACTGGACGAAGTGGTCGCCGTTTTACACGCCGTGCAGCAATTTGAACCCGCGGGTGTTTGCACCCGTGATCTGCAGGAGTGCCTGTTAGTTCAATTACGGCAACTCCCCGCCAGTACACCTTGGCTGGAAGAGGCCAAAATGGTGATAAATCGCTACATCGTTCAGCTAGGCAACGCTGATTTTGCCCAGATATTAAGGCGCAGTAAGCTCAAGGAAGACAGCCTCAGAGAAGTACTCGATCTCATCCGGACCCTGGACCCGAGCCCAGGCCTGTCGGTCGGAGAGGACAACACCGAGTACGTCATACCGGATGTCTATGTCAGTAAAAAAGACGATCGATGGAGCGTTGAGTTAAACCCGGACATCGCTCCCAAATTGCGCATAAACAACAACTACGCCAGCCTCATAAAACGTGCGGATAACAGCCCTGACAACACCTATCTAAGGGACAATTTGCAGGAAGCTCGCTGGTTTCTGAAGAGCTTACAAAGTCGCAACGAAACTCTGATGAAAGTGGCTACCAAGATTGTAGAGCACCAGCGCAACTTTCTTGAATACGGTGAGGAAGCTATGAAACCTCTGGTATTGCATGAGATCGCCGAGGCAGTAGAGATGCACGAGTCGACCATATCCAGAGTGACAACCCAGAAATATATGCACACTCCGCGGGGTATTTTTGAACTTAAATACTTTTTCTCCAGTCACGTCAGTACGGCGTCTGGCGGGGAATGTTCATCGACAGCAATACGGGCCCTGATCAAAAAACTGGTCGCGGCCGAAAACCCACGTAAACCCCTGAGTGACAGCAAGATCACCTTGCTGCTTGAAGAACAGGGCATTAATGTCGCAAGACGAACAATCGCCAAATATCGGGACACACTATTTATTCCGCCATCTAACGAACGCAAGAGATTGGTCTAAGATCATAATTAGAGTAAAAATGTAGTAGAAAATATCCGGCCTTCGCCGGCATCGGTTAAACCCGGTTTAATACGAGTAGGAGAAAAATATGCAGCTAAATGTCAGCGGTCACCACGTAGAAGTTACCACCCCCCTGCGGGAATATGTAGAAACCAAATTTGAACGCCTGCAACGACATTTTGATCAAATCACCAACACAGAGGTCACCCTGATTCTTGAGAAAATGGTCCAGAAAGCAGAGGCCACCTTGCACATATCGGGCGCCGATATTTTTGCGGCCGCTGAATCTGATGATATGTACGCAGCCATCGATTCACTAGCAGACAAGCTCGACAGACAACTCATCAAACACAAAGAGAAAACCAGAGGACGATAGTTACCCCGCCATGTTAGATTTATCCGCAATACTCACCCCGGGACGCGTCGCTTGTCGTGTTCAGGGGGGCAGTAAAAAACGACTTTTTGAAACCATCGCTAAACGGATCAGCGAAGATCAAGTGTCCCTGCCTTATAATCTCGTCTTATCCAGCTTAATAGCCAGGGAAAAGCTGGGCTGTACAGGCCTGGGACAAGGTATTGCTATCCCCCACTGCAGGGTGGAGAACTGCACCCATGCTCTGGGCACACTGTTTACACTCGAAGAAGCCATCGGTTACGATGCTCCGGATGACAAGCCGGTGGACATCCTGTTCGTCTTGCTGGTACCCCAGGAGGCACAGCAGCAACACCTGGATATTTTGGCCGGCCTGGCCGGCCTATTCAATAACCCCGCTTTTTGCGAACAAGTTCGGAGCACCCGGGACTCTGCGTCTTTATACGCCGCGGTGACAAGCTGGTCCCAATGACCGCGTTTGAAATGAAGCTGGTTATAATCAGCGGACGCTCGGGTTCAGGGAAAAGTACCGCTCTGCATCAACTCGAGGATGAAGGCTACTATTGCATCGATAATCTACCAGTAGCCCTCCTTCCCTCGCTGGTACGAGAAACCTCCAGAGAGGAATTCCAGCACTTTCGCGGCACGGCGGTTTGCATCGACGCTCGCAATGCCTGGAAGGACCTGAAGAACTTTCCGGCTGTACTGAAATCCCTGCCAAAAACAGTAGAAAGCAAAATCTTGTATCTCGATGCCGACGACGCGTCACTCATCAAGCGCTTCAGCGAAACACGCAGACGTCATCCGCTAAGCGGCGAGCAAATGCCCTTGGCAGAAGCCATTCACAAAGAGAGGGAATTGCTGGAGCCATTGTCTATCGAGGCATCCCTCTCTCTGGACACCAGCCAGATGACCATCTATGAATTGCGCGATGCGATTAAACAACGTCTGGTCGTCAACAATGCCGGGGCTATGTCCATTCTGATACAGTCCTTCGGGTTCAAACGCGGTGTTCCAACGGATGCCGACCTGGTCTTCGACGTTAGAATGCTCCCCAACCCGCACTGGATTAAAGAGCTTCGCCTGAAAAACGGACTGGATTCCGAGGTGGTCGATTTTCTTGAAGCGCAGCCACTGGCAGAGGAACTTTATCAGGATATATGCACGTATTTAAATAACTGGCTACCACGCTACGAAGACAGCAACCGCAGCTACCTGACGGTTGCGCTGGGTTGTACTGGCGGCCAACATCGGTCAGTATATCTTGCTCACAGACTGTTCCAACACTATCGGGCACGGTTTCCGCAAGTACACATCCGACACAGGGAACTGCAGTAGCAGAAAATTTTGTGATCCAAAGCCAAGTAAACATTATTAATAAATTAGGCCTTCACGCCAGGGCCGCAGCCAAGTTTGTCAGCTGCGCGGCTGCATTCTCCAGCGCTATTCGCGTCGGCAAGGACGGCGCACTGGTGGATGGCAAAAGTATCATGTCCGTCATGATGCTGGCAGCTGGAAAAGGTACTGTGCTAGACGTAGAAATTGACGGAAACGACGAAGTTGCCGCGCTAGAGGCGATCGAAGTTCTAATCAACAATCGTTTCGACGAGGCAGAATAGCCACTATCCGCCGGACCAGGCCGCCTTCACACCAGTTGTCGTCGCACCCGGTTTTCCGCATAATCATCCCATTTTTCGCACGACTGAGCTGTCGTGATTCATGAGCAGTAATATGGCGCAAACACAGGCTAAAGCCCAAAAAAAGCTCGACGAATTGACCCTGGCACTCGATAGCGGGACATTTGTTGACGTGCGGCGCATGCTCAATGGGCTTGCCGCCGCCGATGTGGCGCATCTGCTTGAATCTTCACCGCCCAACTTTCGCCGTATTTTATGGGAACTGGTCGAGGTTGATCAGGAGGGCGAGGTACTGGGCGAGCTCAGTGATGAACTGCAATCGTTATTTTTGAGCGACATGGATGCAGCTGAGGTCGTGCAGATCACTGAGGGCCTGGAAGACGACGACATTGCAGACATCCTGCAACAATTACCCGGTAGAGTGACCCGAGAAGTTCTACATTCGATGGACCATCAGGACAGAGCGCGTATTGAGCGCGTTCTAACCTATCCGGAGGACACTGCCGGCGGCCTGATGAACACAGATACAATAACCATTCGCGCACGTTTTACGATAGATGTGGTGTTGCGCTATCTTCGCCGGCACGAAGAAATTCCCGAAATGACAGACAACCTGATAGTCGTCAATCGCAATGACCAGTACATTGGTCTTTTACAGTTGCGCACACTATTGGTATCAGACCCCGCTTCGTCTGTTCGCGAAATGATGAATACCGATGTGGAGGCAATACCCGCAAACTTACCCGATGCCGAAGTGGCACGACTTTTCGAACGCCATGACTGGGTATCTGCACCGGTAGTTGACGATGATGGAAAACTGCTGGGTCGTATCACTATCGATGACGTGGTCGATGTGATTCGCGAAGACGCGGACCACTCTTTTATGTCCATGGCTGGACTGGATGAAGATGAAGATACCTTTGCACCGGTTTTTCGCACCGCACCCCGTCGAGCCGTATGGCTAGGTGCCAATCTCATTACCGCGTTTATTGCTTCATCTGTCATTAATATTTTCCAGGATACTATCGAAAAAGTGGTTGCCCTGGCAGTGCTCATGCCCATTGTCGCCTCTATGGGAGGCGTCGCAGGCACACAAACTCTCACCGTTCTTGTTCGCGGTATCGCCATGGGCCAGGTTGGAAAAAGCAACCAGAGCTGGTTGATCAGACGGGAGCTCATTGTCGGGCTACTCAACGGCGTACTGTGGGCCGGAGTTGTTGCAGTGGCCGCCTCTGTCTGGTTTGATGACTGGAGCATTGGCATTATTATCGCGGCGGCAATGGTCATCAACCTTGCCACGGCAGCACTTACCGGCGCTGTACTACCATTGTTGATGACACGGTTTAATATAGATCCGGCACTGGCTGGCGGTGTAGTTTTAACAACCGTCACAGACGTGGTGGGTTTCGTTTCATTCCTGGGACTAGCGACACTATTTTATGCGTAACTACGACAAGCCATACGACTCTGAAGACGACGAGTACACAGAACCGAGTAAAAGCGAACTCAAGCGCCAGATGACCGCATTGCAAGAAATTGGTGAGTCGCTGATATTACTCAGCGACAAACAACTGGCAAAAATCCCCATCGAAGATGAACGCCTTGTTCTGGCTATTGCGGAAACCAAGCGCATTAAATCAAACAATGCCAGACGGCGACATATGCAGTTTATCGGCAAGTTGATGCGTGATATTGACGCCGAAGCTATTACCGCAGCGCTGGAAGCGCTGCACACCAAAAAGCAAGCAAAAGATGACGCCTTCCACGCCTTGGAGGAGTTACGAGATGAGGTGCTTGCAGCGGGGCCAGATGGAGTCGAATTAGTAATAAGCCGTTGGAGTGCGGGTGACAGACAACAGCTCAGACAGCTGGTATTGCAGCATCAGCGGGAGGTAAAACAGGGAAAACCACCATCAGCCAGTCGAAAGCTCTTTAAGTATTTACGCTCGCTTGCCGAAAACGATACCCAGGATTCCTAGGCGTCTATGGAGCAACCGCGTCTGCTGACTCGGTCACTAGATTATTTATGGGTAAGGCGGCTGCATTGGGGTCATCGGTAATGGTTTCAGCCGCTGTGGAGTCAGCCGCTGTGGAGTCAGAGTCCGCAGCTTCGCCGGGGAATTCACGCTCTGCATCCACAATGATTTTGCGCGTTGAGGATGTGTCAAAAATTCTGTCAAACTTCACCTCTGGGTTGCCCCAATCCCCACCGATACTATAAACAGCACTCGAGAAGCGATTCATCTGCTTTTCAAAAACCTTGCTTACCACGAATACGCCTGCGGCAATGGGTAAACCTGCGGCAAGCGCCGCAACCCAGGGCAGGTTATTGGCCACGGGCAAGGTTGCAATCAATTCACCTTCAATGCTCTGTGATGCCACATCAGATATGCCGGTAAATTGAAAACCGCTGGATCGGCCCTTAACATCGATGCTGGCTACCTCAATACTGCCACCGTGGAAAAAAAGTTCTCCGGCGATATTATGGAAAGGAATTCCAGATTCAAACATATCGGATAAATTCAGGCTCAACCGCTGCACAATATCTGCGAGGTTTAAAATTCCCACTACCCTTAGCGAACCCGAGGCGCCCGCGGGTGTATCCAGGAAGCGCCCTTTTCCCACGTCCAGCGCCAGAGCGCCACGTGTACTGGCCAATGCAAAGTCATGAGGACCGCCGGGCCAAGCCAGTTCGAGATCAAATTCGCCGCTGCTGGTTTCAATAATATTCTGGTAGCTCAACCTCTCCAGGGTATACCCAAGGTCCCCAAAACCAAGTTGCATATTAAGATGAGTATTGGGCGCATCCCCAGCGAATGACCACGCTATCGATCCCGGCTGTTCAGCGCTCAAAGTGAGCCCGGCAAAATTCCCCACCATATTCTCTATCTGGATCAATTCTGACTTATTTCGCAAGGTAAACTCAAGTTGGCCTATGCTCTGCCCACCGTAGCTAAAATCCGACAGCGCCACATCAATATCGGGAATATCAAAGCTGGCCTCCTCCTCGCCGGAATCAAAATTGAGCTGTCCAAATCCTTCAATATCGAGGTGATCTATGAACAGTGTGACTACTTGATCATCCTCAGGGAGTAACATCTCGCCACCTACCCAGCCCGCCTCTGCGGTAATGAATGTCCTGCCATTCTCCTTTTTAATGCTGAATATCACATCGCTTAAAAGCTGCCCGTAAAGCAGTAGATTGTCAGCCTCAAGATTGTCCAGAAAAACGTCATAATCCGCTGTCTGACCAGGCTCTTGAGTGGCAGTTAACTCCTCTAGGGGAATGGAATTGGCATCGGGTACAGCGCCCTCATGAGCGTCACTGACCAAGGCGGCTGGCTCAACGGGAGCATAGACATAAGCATCAAGAAATTTCTGCCACGCAGTTACATCAACCAAAGAGGTGTGGCCGTCAATATACACGGAACCAGAGTTCAGCTGTTTGGGTTGCTGGCCAAAACCCAGCGCAAGACCGTCGAAGTCACGCCCGGACAGAAGCACCTGCAAATTCAATTCATCGTCCAAAACCATATTTACAACACTGGAGTCTCCCCCTAAAGGAACCTCAATTTGCATGGCTGTTGCGGTCTCGGCGGGTTTTCTCCAGGGCTCAGGCAAGTCCAGACTAACACCCACCAGGCTGGTTTTCACGACAACGCTGGGTATCTGTCCCGCGGGAACCTTTACCAATAGCTCGGCCGCTGTTTGCCCTCTCGCCAAGGCCAGTAAGTCCAGATCCAGCCACTGCTGGATATCGGCCATATCTATCCGGGTCTTGACGTCGATTTCGGTACTTGAATAGGCCGCATCGTACTGACCGGCCTGGATTGGCAGTAGCACGGGAGAATCGGAATCTTGCCAGACCTGCCGAACCTCGGCCTGAAGCGCGTGCCCCCAGATAGATCCGACAAGATCTGTTGAATTAAACCCTCTTGCAGAGCTGTAGCTGAGTTCACCCGTAAGTGATTCGATCGGCAGATTCCCCGGGTTAATCAACAGATCCACCCCCTGCCATCTTGTATCTACCTCGACCTGCGGGGGGACAGTCTTATCAGTAAGGTTCAGCTGTAACTCCAGACGACTTTCAAGAGCGCCCGAGAGCTGCCAATCGGTAAACACACCAGCGACGATGGTGTTCAATGGGGACTCGTTGATCACTTTGATACCGTCGCTGGCATTCCCCTTCATTTCGCTGGTGATGGACAGCAACATTTGTTTATCGTCGTTCATCCACGCTTCAGCACTCAAAAAATCCACGTCTGATTTGTACAGTTTGGCTTTCTCAGACCAGACACTGACTTGGCTGTCATTGATTAGGACAATCCCATCAAGACCAGACAGTAAAGGCCAGCCAGCGTAGTAATTAAGAGTGGTGTCCGCCATATTAAAAAACAACTGCACCGTACGCTGATCCGGTAGTTCCTTTCTAAGGCTTCCGCGCCATAAAAATGCACCCTCCTCAATCCGGCCTTCACCGATACTGCCATTGAGCCAGCCCAGCAACGCATCATTTAAGGTGTAGGGAAGATACTTGCTTCTATGTATTGGGTAGGTGTCTTTAAGAGCGATCATTAAATCCATTTCCAGCCCTACCGCACTTTCCACCAAAGGAATATTGAGACCGAACAATGCCGTGGCCGCACCCTCTATGCCCGCGGCGTGCACCACAGAACTTGAGAGCACGATTTCGCTGGCATTCCAGTCAATATAGATCGTCCCGTAAACATCATCAAAACGTAGCGGATCGTTATAGACAGTGGGGAAAGTCATGGAAAACTGGTGGCTGTCGAGCATCACATACCCGCCACCGGGTTCCAGATCAACATAGCCACTGGCTGCCGTGACCCCGGGCGCTGCGCGCCATGACTGTACTTCAAGTCCAAAGAAATCCGCCGTCAATTCCCAATCGGCCTCGGGCTGGTGATAGTCCGCAATATGCAGCTGCACCGCACTCAACTGCCCCTTGGTGTCGAGTGTTCGAATAACCTCCGCCAATTTTTCGGAGGTGGAATCCAGATCCAGTAACATAGCGCTCACGGGGGCCAGCGGGACATTCGCTGCCCGCACCCTCAAGGAGTCTCCCCACATATCGAATTGCATCCGTGGCAGCAATAACACGTCATTGCCTTTGTGCAGTTCAAAATCAGATGCAAACAGCGTCCAGCCTTCATCGCGCTCCATCAATGTAGTTTTTAACGAAACAAAATCAACCGGGACCTGCCATCCCCCACTACTTTGGCGGACATTTATCCCGCTGCCGCTAAACACCGCCTCAATGGTCGGATCGCCCCGCTCCCATGCTACCCAGGCCTGAACGTCAACCTCTCCCGTTAACTGGACGCCCGGATCCTGGGGGAGAATTTTCTGAATGGACTCAAGGTCACTGTTTTGCACATCGACGAAGAGGTCGCCCGAAAAGCGCTCTCTCACCGTCGGGTTGCCTATTCCTTTGGCGACCACCGATATTTCAGTACCAGAGGTCCGGGACAATAGCGTCGCATCTACCCGCCGAAAACTCCCCTCGCGTTTGAGAACAAGATCGAGGTCAAACAACCGCTGCCCGCCTTCGGGAAGGTCCAGAAAAAAATGGTTATTCGTGAGACTAATTTGCTCAATATCGAGTAAAAAGTCCTCCAGTCGCTCGCCGAATTTACCACCACCTCCGCCCATGCCCGCTATCAGTAGCTTACCGTCCTGGGTCAGCTCGCCACGCAGCAGCAATTGATCCAGACTCACGTGATAGGTTTTCAGGCTTCGGGTTTGCAGGGAGCCCAATACATCTATAGCGACCCGGCCCTGCGCCAGCTCTAGCGGCAGCTCAGCGCTATTGGGTACACTCAAACGCAGCCCGGTAAGCACAATTTCAGGCGTGAAAGAATGCCATTCACCCGAGACTTCCCTGGCTTCAATTAAAAAGGGGGAGCGCGAGTTCAACTCACGCAGAATATCATCGCCGTAGACACCCACAGTGGACATAAGAAAACGCCCGGCGCTGACGTAAATGGCCAATACCACCACGGTACTGACAATCGCCTTCCAAAGAATATTACTCAGTTTGTTAAAAAACGCGTGTTCCAATTAGATTCTCAAATCCGCCTTAGGCTACTAGTACATGGCATTAAGCTTAGAGTAGTACGATGTCGAAGTGCTCCCGATTGTAACCGGGCTCTACTTGAAAACTGAGATTTTTTGCCAACATAGCCTGCAATTCCTCAACATGGCCCGATTCTTCATCCAGCAGCCGGTCTACAACGTCTTGAGCAGCCACCACCATGACTGAATTATTTACCCGGTTTTTGGTGGTGCGCATCAGTTCGCGGAATATTTCATAACACAAGGTTTCGGCCGACTTAACCATGCCTTTCCCGCCACACGAAGCGCACTCCTCGCAGAGCATATGGGCCAAACTCTCCCGATCGCGCTTGCGGGTCATTTCAACCAACCCGAGATCAGAGATACCGGCGATTCGATTTCGGGAAGGGTCCTGCCGCATCGCTTTTTCCAGTTCCCTATGCACCTGCCTGCGGTGCTCAGCCTCTTGCATATCGATAAAATCAATTATAATAATACCCCCAAGATTTCTTACCCGGAGCTGTCGAGCCAGCATAGACGCGGCCTCGATATTCGTTTTGAAAATCGTCTCTTCAAGGTTTTTCTTACCCACAAAAGAACCGGTATTGACATCTACCGTGGTCATCGCCTCGGTTTGATCTATGATCAGGTAACCACCGGACTTCAGGTCTACCCTGCGACCCAGGGCTCGTTGTATTTCGTCTTCTACCCCGCAGGCATCAAACAATTGGCGCTCGTTTTCATAATATTCCAACAGTGGTGATACTTCGGGCACGTATTCACCACAAAACGATTCAAGTTGCTCAAAACACGCCTGGTTATCAATCAGAATTTTGTCCATAGAAGGGCGTGCCAGATCGCGAATGGCGCGAGAGTACAAAGGCAGATCTTCATATAGCAGGGCGGGACGATCGGCGATTTTGCCACGCCGCGAAACAGCACTCCATAGCCGTTTAAGGTAGCGCAGATCTGCGCGAACTTCGTCGACCCCGGCACCTTCGGCAGCCGTTCGGATAATAAAACCACCGAGGTCGGAGATCTCTTCAGCTGACAATGCCTCTTGCAGCACCAGCTGTAACCGACTCCGCTCCAGTGGGTCATCAATGCGCGCAGAAATACCGATGTGAAGGGTTTGTGGCATCAGCACCAGATAGCGCGACGACAGAGAAACCTGCGTGGTAAGGCGCGCGCCCTTTGTCCCAAGAGGGTCCTTGGTTACCTGAACAACAACCTTTTTCCCATCGTGCAAATAAGCGCCGATCGCATCAGACTTGGCAGAGTGGTCCTCTCGGCCTGAGCTGTCGACACTGATGATATCGGAAACGTGAAGAAACCCGGTGCGCTCGGACCCAAATTCCACAAATGCCGCTTGCATGCCCGGCATTATGCGCACAACCTTGCCGCTGTAGATGTTCCCCACAATGCCCCGGTGGGTTGCCCGCTCAATATGAACATCCTGGAGAAGAGAGTTCTCCAACACCGCCACCCGCGTCTCCATAGCCGTTACACTAATCAGGATCTCGTTACTCACCGCCTGGCTCCAGATGACCGGATATTCCATTTGCACACAGTAACTGCCAGGTTTCGGTTAACGGCAACCCCACTACATTGCTATAACTGCCATAAATGGCTCGCACAAACGCGCCTCCCAGGCCCTGAATACCGTACGCTCCCGCCTTATCCCAGGGCTCTTCTGTCGCCAGATAGGCCTCACATAACTCGCGTGTCAGCTGGATAAATTCTACATCAGTGGATACCAGCTCAGTGGTAATGTTCTGGTCGCTGCACAGGCAAATCGCCGTCATCACGGTATGTCTACGCCCGCTGAGCCGGGCCAGAATTGCAAGACCGTCCATTCTATCAACCGGTTTCCCCAACACACAGTCATCGACCACGACCGTCGTATCTGCAGCCAGAATCACTTTTTGGGACAAGTCATGCCGGGGCGCTACCTGCAGCGCTTTGCTGCTGGCAATTCGCTGTACATAGTCCGCTGCTGGTTCTTGGGGCCTGGGGGATTCATCTATTTCAGGGGGGTCCAACAAAAAGGAAACGCCGAGCTGGCCCAACAATTCCCGGCGACGAGGTGACGAAGAGGCCAGCACAAGGTTTTTATCAATAGACAAATCAGGACACCCGGTAGTGACGTCGTAAAGAACGTAAAACCTGCAGCACTACCGGCCACATCAGCGCGCTGGAAAATGCCGGCAGCAAAAAAAGCAGACTGTCTATTCCTCGACCCTGTAAATTCTGTACCCATTGGCAAATCAACTGGTTGATTCCGACGAGGATAAAAACGGTTCCTGCCTGCTGCAATACGTTGAAAACTCTCAACCGCTGATACAAAACAAGCGACAGCATGGCTACCACCATAAGAGAAAACGCGTTTTGACCGAAAATGGCACCTTCAACTGAGTCTAAAAGCACACCGACTATGAGCCCTGTGAAAATACCGACACGGTGTGGCAGCGCTATGGTCCAGTAGATAAGAACCAACGCCAGCCACTCGGGCCTCGCCCACAATAACCATTGTGGTAATGTAATAACCGCCAGTAGAAAAGCCACCAGAAAGGTCAGCCCGATAACCCATACACCATGTTGCTCACGACCTGCCATGGCCTACTCCGCCGCGCTACTCTGGGAGGTAAAAACCAACAGCACATAACGGCTTCGATCCAGCGCAGCACTGGGTTGCGCTTCCACGGTAGCGAACGATTGACCGGGGTCACGCACAATTTTGCTGACCACTGCCACCGGATAACCAACGGGAAAACGCCCACCCAGACCGGAAGTCACGAGTAGGTCACCCTCTTCAATGTCAGTAGTTGCTGCAACATGGTGCACCTCCAGAGTACCCAGTGCACCCGTTCCCTCGGCAATGGCGCGCACTCCATTGCGATTTACCTGTACGGGTATCGAATGGGTCGCATCCGTAATGAGCAATACTTTGGAACTGTAGCCTCCTACTACAACCACCTGCCCGAGCAAGCCATCGGCATCAATAAGCGGTTGACCGATATAAACATTGTCATTTGCACCCTTGTTTAAAACCAGTTGATGACTCATAGGATCCGGAGAAACACCGATCAATTCGGCAACCAGAACATCATCCTGTAGTATGGCTGCCGAGTTTAGCAGCGATCGCAGACGCACATTTTCAGCACGCAACGCTGCCATTTGCGCAGACAATCCGTCCTGAACGAGATTTGCTCGTGTAAGCTTTTCATTTTCGTCAAGAAGCTGGCTGCGGGATTGAATATTCTTATTGCTCCACTCCATTGCGCGAGTGGGAATATCGGCAACCCAGTAAATAGGCGCTGTGACTGTGTCGAGAACTGAGCGGGTTGTCGCAAGACTGTTGAAGCGCAAGTCAGCCGATATCAGGCCGACAACAACCAGCACTGCAAAGGCGGAACGCAAGCCCAGCGATGACTCTTCGGTAAATAGCGGCTTGATACTTACTCCTAGGGGCCAGCCCAACCATACCGTTATTCAGTAGACAGTAAGTCCAGCGTATGGCGATCCATTTTTTCCATAGCCATTCCACCACCGCGAGCGACGCAAGTCAGGGGATCTTCAGCAACAATAACCGGAAGACCGGTTTCTTCGGATATCAGTCTGTCCAGGTCGCGCAGCAAGGCTCCACCGCCCGTCAGGACAATGCCACTCTCGGCTATGTCAGCCGCCAGTTCAGGAGGGGATTGCTCGAGAGCGGACTTAACGGACTGCACTATAGCCGCCAGAGGTTCCTGTAGCGCCTCAAGAATCTCGTCGCTGTTAAGCGTGAAACTGCGAGGCACGCCCTCTGCCAGGTTGCGACCACGCACATCGATTTCGAGCAGCTCACTGCCGGCAAAGGCGCAGCCCACTTCAACTTTTATACGCTCTGCAGTCGCATCACCTATCAAACTGCCGTAGCAGCGGCGCACGTGGGACACAATAGCCTCATCGAAGCGATCTCCGCCAACTCGCACGGAATCACGGTAAACAACGCCATTGAGCGAAATAATAGCCACCTCAGTCGTGCCACCACCGACATCGACCACCATACAACCCTGCGCTTCATCCACATCCATGCCCGCGCCGATAGCGGCGGCCATAGGCTCTTCGATCAGGCGAACTTCCCTGGCGCCGGCACTGAGCGCCGATTCACGGATGGCCCGACGCTCTACCTGAGTAGACATGCAGGGCACACAAACCAGTACCCGCGGGCTTGGACGAATAAATTTGCTTTCGTGCACCTTGGCGATAAAGTGCTGAAGCATTTTTTCAGTCACCTGAAAATCCGCTATTACACCGTCTTTGAGCGGACGAATCGCCGTAATATTCCCCGGCGTACGTCCCAGCATGCGTTTGGCTTCCGTACCCACCGCCTCTATCGTTTTCTGCCCATTGTGTACTCGAATTGCCACAACGGAAGGTTCATCAAGCACAATACCTTTATCGCGCACATATATCAGAGTATTCGCGGTCCCCAGATCAATAGAGAGATCGTTGGAGAACATACCGCGCAATTTCTTTAGCATCTATCCTAACTACCTTATAAATACAACGGCATTCCCGCTGCGCAACTTAATAAAACACCCCAAATACCGCGCCAAATCGGGGCAAAAAATGCAGCAAAATGCCGGCGGGGATACCTTGTTTCTTTTGGTTCGTATTATTCCCGCAACTGTAACAACCGAGGGGATTTTGGGCAAGGCGCAAATGTGTTAAGTTTACGCCCCCAAACGCCACTGCGGCGACTGTTTCCGGTGTATTTACATGACGATAAATCAAGACGAGATCGAAAAAATTGCGGAGCTGGCCCGAATCCGCATCGACAAAGATCAAATTGGTGAACTAACCCAGCGAATTACAGAAATTCTGGGAATGGTAGACCAGCTTCAGGCCGTCGATACCAGTGCGGTCACGCCTATGGCGAATCCACTGGATGCCACCGCCAGACTGCGGGCTGACGTAATTACCGAAACAAACCAAAGAGACGCCTTTCAGGCCATTGCCCCGGCCGTTGAAAACGGACTTTACCTGGTCCCCAAGGTCATTGATTAAACGGCCGCGGCCACCCTCAGGAAGAACCCACATGCATACTAAGAGCGTTGCCAACCTAATTCAGGGGTTGCAACAAAAAGAGTTTTCCAGCGAAGAGCTAACGCGATGCTATCTCGAGCGAATAGCCGCGCACAATGGTTTGCTCAACGCCTACATTACTGTCGACGAAGATGGCGCACTCGCAGTGGCTCGAGCTGCCGATGATGTGCTTGCCAAAGGCAATGCCGGGCCCTTAACGGGCATTCCGATCGCCCACAAAGACATTTTTTGCACTGCGGGCCTGCGCACCAGCTGCGGTTCGCGCATGCTGGACAATTTTGTGCCGCCCTACGATGCAACCATGATCAAACGATTCAACAGTGCCGGTACGGTTACGTTGGGCAAGACCAATATGGACGAGTTTGCCATGGGTTCTTCCAATGAAAACAGTTATTACGGCCCCGCGCTGAACCCCTGGGACACGTCCCTGGTTCCCGGCGGGTCCTCCGGTGGATCAGCGGCAGCCGTCGCGGCCGGGCTAGCACCTGCAGCGACGGGTACTGATACCGGTGGTTCCATTCGCCAACCGGCAGCTTTTTGCGGCCTGACCGGCCTGAAGCCCACTTATGGACGAGTTTCGAGACTCGGTATGGTCGCCTTCGCATCGAGCCTGGATCAGGCCGGCCCGATGGCCCACAGCGCTGAGGATTGCGCGCTACTCCTTAACATCATGGCAGGACATGACCCACTGGACTCAACGTCCTCGGAGCATGCAACAGAAGATTACTGTGTCCAACTCGGCACTTCATTGCAGGGTTTGAGAATCGGCCTGCCGCGAGAGTACTTTAAAGACGGGCTCGATGCCCAGACGGGCACGCTGATAAAAGCAGCTCTGGCAGAGCTGGAAAAACTCGGTGCCACCTTGGTGGATATTTCATTGCCGCACAGCAGTTTAACCATCCCGGCCTATTATGTAATAGCGCCGGCAGAAGCCTCCACGAACCTGTCCCGGTTCGACGGTGTGCGCTATGGCCACCGTTGTGAAAACCCCACTGATCTTCATGATTTATACACTCGTACCCGCGAAGAAGGTTTTGGCGACGAGGTGAAACGCCGTATTCTGGTTGGAACTTATGCCCTGTCAGCCGGTTATTATGACGCCTACTACAAAAAAGCCCAGCAGGTGCGCCGCCTGATCAAACAAGATTTTATGGATGCATTTGAGCAGGTAGATGTCATTGCCGGACCCACAACCCCCGGACCGGCTTTCCCACTGGGCTCTAAATCCGATGACCCTATCGCCATGTACCTCGAAGACGTCTATACGCTGGCCGTCAATCTTGCAGGGCTGCCGGGCATGTCTGTTCCAGCTGGATTTGTCGACAACAAACCCATCGGGCTGCAACTCATCGGCAAGCATTTCGATGAATCACGACTACTCAATGTGGCGCACCAATACCAACAGCAAACACCCTGGCATCAACAGTATCCAGGCATCATGACAGGGGGACCAGCATAATGCAGTGGGAAACCGTTATCGGCCTCGAAGTGCATTTGCAACTGGCCACAAAATCGAAAATTTTCTCAGGTTCGGACATTACCTTCGGCGCCGAACCCAACACCCAGGCCAGCGCCGTGGATCTGGCCATGCCCGGTATGTTGCCCGTTCTGAACGAGCAGGCAGTGCGCTATGCCGTGATGTTTGGGCTGGGAATCGGCGCTGAAATTGGCATGCGCTCGGTATTTGACCGCAAAAACTATTTTTATCCAGACCTGCCCAAAGGCTATCAGATCAGCCAGTTCCAGGATCCCATCGTGGGCAAGGGCGTGTTCGATATACCAATGGAAGACGGCAGTATTCGCACAATTGGTATTACCCGCGCCCACCTGGAGGAGGATGCCGGTAAATCCTTACATGAGGACTTTCACGGCCAAACAGGTATCGACTTAAACCGTGCGGGCACGCCATTATTGGAAATCGTCACCGACCCCGATATACGCTCGGCGGCAGAAGCCGTTGCCTATCTCAAGGCATTACATTCCCTGGTGACCTATTTAGGCATTTCCGATGGCAATATGGCCGAGGGATCGATGCGCTGCGACGTTAATTTGTCGCTGCGGCCAGCTGGCGAGAGCGAATATGGCACTCGCGCTGAAATTAAAAATGTAAACTCCTTTCGATTCGTGGAAAAAGCGATTCAGCACGAGATAGCCAGGCAATCAGACATCCTCGAAGACGGGGGCAAAGTGGTGCAGGAAACCCGACTCTATGACGCCGATCGAGATGAAACACGCTCTATGCGCAGCAAGGAAGTGGCCAATGACTATCGCTATTTCCCAGAACCCGATCTGCTGCCGATTGTCATCGATGAAGAATATGTTGCCGCGCTCAAGGCAAAACTGCCTGAATTACCTCGGGAAAAGCGCGAACGATTTGCGCAAGACTACGGTCTGAGCGCCTATGACGCTGGAGTATTGTCCTCCAGCCGCCCGCTGGCTGACTACTATGAAACCATAGCCGGGGCTTGCAAAGACTCAAAAATTGCTGCCAATTGGGTTCAGGTCGAACTGTTGGGACAGCTCAATAGCGCCGATCTCGAGATTCAGGACAGTCCCGTTTCCGCGGAGGCTCTCAGCGGACTTCTGATACGGATACTGGACAACAGCATCTCCGGCAAAATCGCCAAACAGGTTTTTGAGGCGATGTGGCAAGGGGAAGGCAGCGCGGATGAGATTATCGAAAAACGAGGCCTGAAACAGGTCAGCGACTCGGGCGAGCTCGAAGCGATGGTAGACGACGTAATTGCCAACAATGCAGATCAGGTTGCGCAGTATCTTGCCGCCGACGATGGCAAACGTAAAAAACTGACCGGGTTTTTCGTCGGTCAGATAATGAAAGTCTCCAAGGGGCAGGCCAACCCCAAGATGGTTAACGAATTGCTGGCCAAGAAACTGGTTTAGTATCAAGACAAGTACAATTCACGCAGGATTATTGCAACTATGAGAAAGGATAAAGAAAAGGTACTCGACGAAGTCTGGACAGAAGATCACGTCAAGAGTTTTCTAAACGTGCGCCCCTTCGATAACACAGACGAAGATTTTCATATGCTGCTGAAATCTTACCAGAGCATGCGCGCGTCGGATTTCGAATTGTTTGTTGGCTTTTTCCTCGGCGAAAATCGCAACATCAATGCTGCGGGTCGAGATGGCCGCGGTGTGCTGGAGATCGTCGGCGAGCATCGCCTGGGCGCAGAATATGCAGCAATACTGACCGACAACGGCGCTGCCTGAACCTGCCATTAAGTGGATAGGACTTACTTAAAGGAAACAGTGCTGCACCCCGCTGTCCCCAGTAGTTATACCCCCGCGCAGTTGGAACCCCACGCCTTTGCGGGGGGATAACTACTGGGGACAGCTAGCTCGGTGGTAGCAGGCCCTGTTTGTCGGTATGCCTGGGCGGCCTTCCCCAGAGGGCGTGGGGTTCCAACCGGTTGGGGGAGGCCGCCCAGGCATATCGACAAGCAGGGTCTGCGGGATAAATAACCACCTTCAAGTTAGCGCCACTCCCATTAAGTGTTGTTCGGTGTATCTAAGGGCTCGCGGCCTTTGCTGAAATGAAGCCGATTCTTGCGCTTCATTTCCTCACTCTTTTGCAATAGAACGTAAACCGCTCCGGTGCCACCATGGCGTGGCTGGGCACTGTGGAAGGCTTGCACAGGGGGCAGCTGCGGCAGCCAGTGATTCACACAGCCCTTCAATATAGAGCTTTTCTCACGCTCAGCTTTGCTTTCACCCTTGCCGTGAATTAACAACACCGTCCGTAAACCCAAGGCCTGGGCTTCTTCGACAAAATCAAACAGTTCGCGCCTGGCGATAGCGACCGTCATACGATGCAAATCCAGATGGGCATCCGCTTCATAGCGACCCTGCTTCAGCTTACGAAATACGCCGTTCTGGACACCGGGACGTTTATAATCAAGAACAAACCAGGCATCCAGCGGAGCAACCCCCTCCTGGGCCAGAATATTTCGGTCCTCTCCCGGCAGCTCTACCGCCGCCAGACGTCGCGCCGCTAACGAGGGATCATCGTCGGCACGAACGCCAGAGTGCAATGGCACCCTGCGCTCACGCTCAAGGGGCTTTACCCCAGCCATTTCTTGTTGGAAAATGCTCTCTTCGTCATCTGACATCGGACAAATTGCGCCTGCTAAATGGGGCTGCACACCAAGTGATGGCCTATTCGCTATTATAGCGTCAGTGCGCCGGGAGTTTCACCGTACAATGAACAACAACGCAGCAAATGCCGACTCTATCTGTCCACTTTGTAATTCCCAGAACAAATGCGCCATCAGCTTGGGAACCGATCCCAATGACTGCTGGTGCCAAAACACGCAAATAGACAGCGACACACTGGCGAAAATACCACCGAAATATGCCGGCAAGGTCTGCATTTGCGCCCAGTGTGCGCTAAAAGGAGCTATCAACCTTGAATGACAATATAGCCACTGGGGCAGACTACGTCATTCGCGGCGCCAAATTGCTGCCACACAAAAGCCTGCGTCTGTTTGTTGTCATTCCACTGTTGGTCAATATTGTTATTTTTGGTTCCTTGATAGGCGTGGGTTACAGCCTTCTCGACGAGCAAATTAATCGACTGATGGCATGGGTTCCGGATTGGCTGGACTTCATCGAATGGATTTTATGGCCGTTAATCACCGTCGCCTTCGCCCTCATGACCGGCTACCTCTTCACGGCACTGGCGCTCATCATTGCCTCGCCTTTTAACGCCCTGCTTGCGGAGAAAGCCGAAGAATTAATCACCGGGAAACCGGTTGACGCGCTAGAGGGGCTGGGCGCGGCATTACTGGCTATCCCCCGCGGAATTATCCGGGAGATACGAAAACTTTTGTACTACTTGCCAATGCTGGTCTTTGTTTTACTGCTGACTTTCATCCCCGTCATCAACACGGTCTCACCTATAGCCTGGTTTGTTCTGGGGGCCTGGATGATGAGTTTACAGTTTGTTGATTACCCCATGGATAACCATCAATTGAGTTTTGGCGAGGTCAAGGAGGCTGTGCGTTCGCGGCGGATGACAAGCCTGGGATTTGGCGGCTTAGTGGCAATATTTGCCAGTGTTCCGATTGTTAACTTCTTCGTGGTCCCGTCGGCTGTGGTCGGTGCCACCTTGTTCTGGTGCGAGCAGCTACAGGGCGGCAAACGATACAGCGGTGGAAAAGAAAGGCTGGATTAGACCAGCAGTTCTTTGGGGGGATGGGTGCATTCAAGCGAAGAACCCAGTAACTGTTCTATATCGGGCAACAGGAAAGCGTCGTCTTCACTGGCAAAACTGATCGACGTTCCCGTCGCTCCAGCCCGCCCGGTGCGACCAATACGGTGCACATAGTCCTCTGGGTCTTCAGGCAGATTGTAGTTCACCACATGACTGATACCGTCTACGTGAATACCTCTGCCTGCCACATCGGTGGCCACCAGTACTTTTATTACTCCCTTTTTGAAGTCCTCAAGCGTTCGAGTACGCTTATTCTGCGGTACTTCACCCGACAAAATACCCGCAGAAACCCCGGACTTCCGCAGGCGCTCATGCAGTTTTCGCACCTGATCCCTGCGGTTGGCAAATACAATAACGCTGGTAGTACCGTCGCTGTGAATAAGGTTCTTCAGCACTCGGTAGCGCTGCTCACTGCTAACAAGATAAACCTTTTGATCGACAGTATCGGTAGCCACATGCTCAGGTTCAATCTCTACCGTCACCGGATCGTGAGTCCACTGCTGAGACAGCTTGATAATATCGGGGGTAAATGTAGCGCTGAATAATAGCGTTTGGCGATGGTCTTTTGCCGGCGTGGCCCGAACAATACGCTTCACCTGGGGAATAAACCCCATATCCAGCATTCGGTCTCCCTCATCCAGGACCAGAATTTCAATATGATCCAGGTAGAGATCCCGACGGCCCATGAAATCCAGCAATCGCCCCGGAGTCGCCACCACCAGATCAACCACGACGGTATTGAGGCGATTTAACTGTTTTTGGTAGTCCATACCGCCAATAAGCGTGGCGACCTTGAGTCCTGTGTGTTTGGCAAGGTCGTTGGCATCTTCGGCAATCTGCATCACCAGCTCACGAGTCGGAGCGATAACCAGCGCTCTGGGTTCACCCAAAAATCGTTCACTCTCACTGGGATGACTCAAAATATCATTAAAAATAGTGATTAAAAAAGCAGCAGTTTTGCCAGTACCAGTCTGGGCCTTACCAATAGCATCATGACCTTGCAGAGTGTGGGGCAACACCGCCCCCTGAATGGGAGAACAATACTTAAATCCGATATCAGCAATGCCGTGCATGAGTTCATCGTGCAAGCCCAGATCGTGAAATCGCACTTCACCGTCTTTGGGATCGACTGGGAAATCGTCTACAGACCAGGGCTTGGCCTGAGCTTTTGGTTTATTGCCCGATCGGCGACCACGCTGCCCTTGCCCCGATGCCGCTTTCGAGGTTTCTTTGCTTCCGCTGTCCTTTGGCGCCTTGGCGACAGGAGACTTGTTATGGTCTGGCGCTGTCGCATTCCCTGCAGCGGGCTGACTTTTTTTGCGCCCAAACAAACTCTTTATCAAGGTCTAAAATCCTATGGCTGATTAAAAAACGCGCTAGTCTACCATTTTGAGAGGGGAATTACTCAGGATTGTTCGACAGGAAAAAACGCCCCACACCTGCCCGGCACAGCATGCATTCAGGTATGGGGCAGATTTTAATTTCTGGCAGGGAAAAGCTTGCTCAGATAGTAATCCGCGCTTACGTAGCGTCCTCCGCCGGTAAACAGCAGACTGAAGAGCATAATCAGGTAGGTCACGGCAAATTCGATGCCGTTATTGAGAATCACAAAAGTGCCCTTCTCAGTCAGCCAGGAATAATTACCGTGCTCTTGAAGAATTTCGCGAGCCGCGCCAAGCCTTACAGCCACATCCTGAGATCCAGAATCGGCGATGGCCGCCCATCCGCTGTCCCAGTGAACGGCAAAAATCGCCACCAGCATTGTCGCCATTAAGGGAATGGATATCCAGCGCGTCGCCAGACCAACCAATAACAAGAGCGCACCAATGGCTTCCGTATACGCCGCCATATAGGCCAATAGCGTTGGAAAAGGTAGCCCCAAGCCCCAATCGGGATTGCCAAACCACTCAATAGTATTTTCGATACCGGACAGCTTTTGCGTGCCAGCCATCCAGAAAACGGGCACCAGGTAGAGGCGAATGGCCAATGGCGCAAGGCCATCGAGGTGACGAAGTCGAAGAAAAATGGCGTTATGTATGCTGTAATACCACTGGGCGAGCGCGTTCATTGGCTCTTATCCTGTATTGTTGTTGTAGTAGTGTGACAACACAATAGCCAAAAAGGTTTCAGTGAAATTTCATTGCATTGAGGCATTTCTGTAATCAGAGCGCCCTGCTCCATTCCATGACAAAAAATAACCACACTAAATTCCTGACAGAAAGCCGCTCTCTTTTGAAGATGGCGTTGCCGCTTTTTATCGCACAACTGGCACAAATGGGTACCGGAGTTGTCGATACCATCATGGCGGGTCGATATGACGCAATGGATCTCGCCGCGATCGCCATTGGCTACAACATCTGGCTGCCCATTTATTTGTTTTTCATTGGCGCGATGCTCGCAACCACGGCTATCGCAGCGCAGGACTTCGGCGCCGGCCGCCTGCAACAGATCCGGGACTTGCTGCCGCAGTCCTTATGGCTGGCACTGGCTATGGGCCTGGTGGCACTCCCCTTGTGTTATTACTGCAGCCCTATACTCGACCAACTGAATCTGGATACAGCGACGAGAACAAAAAGCCTGGCCTATGTGCAGGCCACCGCCTTCGGCATGCCCGCCGCAGCGATATTTCAAGCTCTGCGCTGTCACATCCAGGGCATCGGCATTATGCGGCCTTTCGCTATAGCCAGTGTACTGGCCTTCTTAGCCAATATTCCCCTCAACTATGCCTTCATCTACGGGAAATGGGGAATCCCGGAAATGGGGGCAGCGGGCTGCGGCTGGGCCACCGCAATTTCAATGTGGCTGGGCCCGCTCTTCATCGCCTTTTATATTGCCCGCGCAAAGAACTTAAAGCCCTACCTCCCTGAGCTGAAATGGGTCAAACCAAAGCTGGCACTCATTAAGGAGATTTCCCGGCAGGGAGTACCTATCGGTTTAACATTTTTTTTCGAAGTAGCCGTCTTTTCCATTATCGGCTTTTTCATAGCACGCCAGGGGAATACCGCGATGGCCTCGCACCAGATAGCAATGAATGTCTGGGACGTGGTTTACATGCCACTGATTAGTATCGGCACAGCGATGACCACCCGGATGGGACATGCCATCGGTGCACGGGACAAACCGGCCACACTGCTGGCCGTTCAGTGCGGTGCCTCGATAACCATGCTGATAGGCGCCGGTATCACCGTTATCCTGCTGGCTGCGCCCGAGCTCATTGTGCACGCCTACACAGATGATCAAGGTATTCTTGTGATGTCAGTTGCGCTCATCAGGCTGGCGGGGCTGTTCATCCTACTGGATGCCGTACAGGTCGTAGCATCGTTTGGATTGCGAGCATACAAGGACAATCGCTACCCGTTCCTTGTGATGCTGGTTGCGTATTGGTTGTTGGCACTGCCTTTGGGGTATTACCTGGGAGCCGTCGTGGCCGACAATGCAATGGACGGCACCGCAGGGTTCTGGAAGGCGATGATCGCCGGCATTGGCTTGGCAGCCGTATTAGTTGTTGTGCGACTCCGAAGCTGGTTGAGAAAACCCCTGCCCGACCTGACCCCTATGGCGCACAGGGAATCGGAGTAGCAGCGCAGCCCGAAAATACAAGTCACTTAATCTGCGCGTAAATGCC
>JBALVT010000149.1:0-11087 GCA_036961345.1 Halioglobus sp. | reverse complement strand
ATGGGAGTCGCATGAGGCATATGTTAAAGGTTTACTGCCTGAATCCCGGGCAGATGAATATCGGTATCGACATCCACACGCAGTGAACCAAAATCAAACAGGTCTACATCGGCAAGCTGAGAAGGTGCAATATTGCGAATACTGCGGAAGATCGATTCTGTCCGTCCAGGATAAGCTCTCTCCCATTCGGCCAACATCTTCTTCACCTGCACCCGCTGCAGGTTTTCCTGTGAGCCACACAGGTTGCAGGGAATAATCGGAAACTGATGATAGTTTGAGTAGGTCTGCAAGTCGGTTTCCTTGCAGTAGGCCATGGGCCTGATAACCACGTTCTTTTTATCATCACTCAATAGTTTGGGCGGCATGGCTTTTAGCTTGCCATTGAAAAACATATTGAGAAACAGGGTTTCCACAATATCGTCACGATGATGCCCCAGGGCTATCTTGCTGGCGCCAATCTCCTGAGCAAAGCCATACAAACTTCCGCGCCTGAGGCGCGAACACAGACCACAGGTGGTTTTTCCATCGGGTATGACTTCACGGACAATACTGTAGGTATCTTTTTCGAGAATATAATAGGGAATATCAAGCTTGGACAAATATTCCGGTAATATTTCCTCGGGAAACCCCGGTTGCTTCTGATCGAGATTAACCGCTATTAACTCGAACTTTATCGGTGCGCTATCGCGCAGGTTTTGCAAAATGTCCAACATACCATAGGAGTCTTTGCCTCCGGAGACACACACCATTACCCGGTCACCTTCTTCGATCATATTGTAATCGACGATGGCATTACCCACATTGCGCCGCAGACGCTTGTGCAACTTGTTGTATTCCAGTTTGTCCTTTCGAGATAGAGTTTGCACAGGCATGTCAGGCTTAGTCCTTGATTTGGCATGCATTTTACGTCGCCGGTAGTAACCGCGTCTATAGCCCGCACCTGCACTGAGGCGCAGCTGCTCAATACCGGTGTTCAAAAGCGCCTCATAGCCAGGCCCTGTCAAAGCGCCACCTTACTAAAGAAGGGAAGAAAAAAGTCGGCGCAAGCTGCCCGATCCCTTGTGTTTTCAGCGATTTCCCACGACAATGTCGCCGCAAAATACCTACCGTATCCCATGATAAGGAATCGACCTGATGAAACAAGCTGTTCGCGTAACTGTAACCGGTGCTGCAGGCCAGATTGGCTATGCCCTTCTTTTTCGTATTGCTTCAGGCGCTATGCTGGGTGAAGACCAGCCTGTAATTCTCCAGTTGTTAGACATTACGCCCGCCATGGAAGCCCTGGAAGGGGTTAAAATGGAGCTCGAAGACTGCGCGTTTCCACTGCTGACCGGTGTTGTTTGCACCGATGACCCCAACACAGGGTTTAAAGATGCCGACTACGCATTACTGGTTGGCGCGCGCCCCCGTGGCCCGGGCATGGAGCGCAAAGATCTACTCGAAGCCAACGCCGCAATCTTCTCGGTACAAGGTAAAGCGATCAATGACACCGCCAGCCGCAATATCAAGGTATTGGTCGTTGGCAATCCGGCCAACACAAACTCCCTGATTACCCAGCGCAATGCACCGGATATTGATCCGCGTAACTTCACTGCCATGACACGTCTGGATCACAATCGCGCCATGACACAGATAGCCATCAAAACGGGCAAAACCGTCAATGATGTGAGCAACATGACTATTTGGGGTAATCACTCTGCGACCCAGTACCCCGATCTTTTCAATGCAAAAGTAGACGGTTCTGCGGCGATCACATTGATAGACCAGGAATGGTATGAAAATGATTTTATCCCAACAGTACAGCAACGCGGCGCTGCTATTATCAAAGCACGCGGGGCCTCTTCAGCGGCATCCGCTGCGAATGCTGCGATAGATCATATGCGTAGCTGGGCACTGGGCACGGAAGGAGATGACTGGGTTTCAATGGGTGTTTACTCGGACGGCTCCTACGGTATCACAGAAGGTTTGATCTACTCCTTCCCCTGCCGCTGCGCAAACGGTGACTGGAGCATTGTGCAGGGTGTAGATGTAGGTGAATTTAGCCAGGCCAAAATGACCGCCACACAGCAGGAACTCACAGAAGAGCGTGACGCGGTACAACACCTACTTCCGTGAAGAACTACCACCACGGCAACCTAAGGGCAGAACTGCTGGACACCGCGCTCCAGCAGTTACATAAAGTCGGTGTAGACGCTTTAAGTCTCAGAGCTCTGGCTCGGAACGTGGGCGTATCGCAAACCGCACCTTATCGACACTTTGCCGACAAAAATGAGCTACTCGCTGCACTGGCGACCCGGGGTTATAAAGATCTCCTGCAGGCGTTGCGGGCGGCAGGCGATGCCACCGGGGACTGCCCCCGGGAACGTCTTATCGCATTTGCTCACGCTTATGTCGATTACGCGGCCAATCATCCCGATCTGTTTAAATTAATGTTCGGCCCCATTTTGCAACCGACTGAGAAATATCCTGAATTGCGTGAAGCCATTCGGGAGACCTTTGGTCTGGTGCAGGAAATTCTCCGCCATGGTATTGAAAGAGGCATCTTCCGAGAACAGGATATCGCCTACCTGGCAAACGCTGCGTGGGCGGGCATACATGGCCTGGCAACACTTAAAGTGGACACCCCGCAGCTCTTTGAGCGACACATTGATTTGCGCCGCCAGGTCGACACCGGTGTTCTGACATTTATCGCTGGCATCAGTAAAACAGACGAATAGCGTCTCGAGGCAATAATACGCCCTCAGTCAGCGACGGCCTCGAATGAGTCAAAGCCATAGGGTTCATGGTGGCCCATACTCATGTTCTCGAACATGCCGTAGGTACTCTCCCCCGTGCTCAACTGATAATGCACAATCGTTTCATAAAGTGGCCCCAAAGATTTCCGCGCCTCGTGGCTACTGACGTCGTACTCGACTAATTCAAGCTTAAAGGGCCCATGGTGCTGGCCATGCACCCATTCCGGATTGGGGAAATACCCCGTGCCAGCGGCGAGGTACGCACAGCTTACCGCACTGGCTGTAACGGTAAGCGTTTCGCCTTTTTCATCTTCGAAGACAAGCTCGGCGCTTTCGAGTTCCCGCGTACCGCTTTTGTACTTGATACAGTGTTTTGGCCTGCCCATCTGATGTACGGCCCCGCCTTTCTCATAGCTGTCGATTTTGACGCATTCTTCGACCAGGATGCTGCCATCGGCATTTTCTTCAATGAATACCTTGATTTGAAAATCTTCAAACTGCAATGGCGCCCACATATGGAAAAAGCCGAAATTTTCCATATATTCGTTGATGCGTATTCCCATGGGCTCTGACTCGCCAACGGGACGAATCCCCCAGGAATGGTCGCGTACTCCCAGGTGATCTTCATATCGGATAGGGATTGTTTCGCCGTTGAGGGATATAGCGCCCTGCCAGCGGCCCATCTGAGTGTAGCGCGAGGTATCCATGGTAATTCGGGGCCCTTTGCGTACCACGGTTCGGGGTTCTTCCACGGCGGGCGCTGTGCCATCAAAGGTCAGATCAAAACTGATTCCGTGCTCATTCTCTTCACAGCTTATGCGAAGGCTTTTCAGGCTCTCCACAATCTGCACTGAAAACGGCCCTACTGTCGTGTCCGAACGATCTATCCCAAGTTCACGAGAACAGCGCAAAACGTGCTGTTTCCCCTTGTAGACGATGCATACAAAGGCGTCGGTAGTCCCCAGGTTGGGATACTGGCCCATACCAAAAACGACAAATAAATCGCCCGACATTGGATGCAGATTAAAATAGTAGCGATCATAAAAATTGCGATCACTGGTAGCCACCTGATCGAAGGTTTCAGGTGTCTGGTGAGCCAGGGATTCGTCCATGTGGCTAATTGGCATTATCTTTCCTCAGTTGTGGCGTGTTGCTTGCGAATACGCCAAAATCATCGTGAAGTACTCTTTAGGCGTTTGCAACTGTGCCAGCGTTGGGATTGAGTGACAATAGATTCATTCTACAAAAGGCAAAGGTAACGTATTGTTAAACCGCGCAGTCCAGACCCCGCTCACACTATCGTTAGACGAAATTTCAACCCAGCCGGTCGGGGGAAAAGCGGCCGGGCTGGCCGAGCTTATGGCAATGGGCCTCAATGTCCCAGCTGGGTTTGTGATTATTGATGCGCAGGCCGAAGTAATCCCCAATGACCTGGCAATGCGTTACGCCGCACTTGGTGGTGGCAAAGTTGCTGTGCGGTCATCTGCCATTGGTGAGGATGGTGAAGACGCGTCATTTGCCGGCCAGTACGAAACAATTTTGAATGTAGAGGGGGAACAGGCGCTGGCAAATGCTATCAAGAGCTGTGTCGATTCGCTACGCAACGAACGCGCGCAAATCTATAACGCTCAGCAGGCCCATCTCGAACAGCCACGTATGTGCGTCGTGGTGCAGGTCATGGTCGATGCAGTGTCTGCCGGGGTGTTGTTTTCCGCAGACCCTGTTTCCGGACGTCACGATCGAATGGTAATTGACGCTGTAAAGGGTCTCGGAGAAGCGCTGGTAAGTGGTGAAGTGACACCGGATCACTATGAACTCGATACTGCAGGGAACGTGATTCATCGAATATTGGAGGGCGAAACATCGATTCTAAGTGATTCTCAAACGGCAGAACTCGCCAGAGCCGCAAGACTGGCCATCGCTAGCCATGGCAGTCACCTTGATATGGAGTGGGCAATAGACTCCACGGGCGAAATACACTGGGTACAAGCCAGGCCCATCACAACCCTGGGCTGTGATCTAAACGAAGGCTATACGCCCATTAAATCGACCGACGTTATTACTCGCTGCAACGTTGGAGAAATGATGCCGGGACCTGTGTGTCAGCTAACGTTTTCCACCCAGGGTCGTGCGATTGAGCACGGCATGCAGCATATGCACGTTTGTTATGCCGGCAGGCCGGCCATTACCGATGAATGGACACAGATCAATCTGTTTTACGGGCATATGTTTATAAATTTGAGTGGTGGTTTGGAGTCTTCGCGCTACGTGTCACTGACGAATGCAGAAGTCATGGGCCAGACCATGTGCGGTCGAATCATTCCGGAACTGAAAAATCCGGCCAACAAAAAAAGTCTGCCAATACGCTGGTGGGGGTCCTTGAAGTTTGTACGGTACTGCTTGCGCGCGACTCGTGTCATTGCGGAATTCGAATCTCGTTTCAGGTCGTTCGAGGTCAGTTATAGCGACAATCCAGTGGCAATGGCCAATGAGCTCGAGTCGAAATTTATCTGGTTACTGGAAACAGACGAAGTGCATTTACGATCATCGGCTTACTCCGGATTAATGGAAGGCATTATTCAGGGTATTGTTTCAGGAAAAAACAAAAATCCCAGTGATACGGAGGCAGCGCAGCTACAAGCTGAGGCAGCCAGGCTTCTGGCGGGGGCGACAGGCGTCGAAAGCGCCGTAATGGTTGAGCAGCTTGATGATATTGTCGATTCGATTGCACAGGATGCCAGCTTCGCTGCGAAATTCAGGGCAATGGATTCATCCGAAGCGCTGGAGTGGTTGCTAAGTGAATCATCAGGATCTTCCGGGAACAAATTTAGCGTCTTTCTCGAACGACATGGACACCGTGGATATCGGGAGTTATGCATGCGCGAAAAGGCGTGGCGCGACGAGCCTGAACAAGTTGTGACGACTATGCAGGCCTCGATAGTTGCGCGACTGAGCGGAAATTATCAACGTAGAGTGCATAAGGATATAGACTTATCGAGCCTAGGAGGCGCTCTCAAATGGCTGCTTCCCCGAGCGCACAAAGCTATTCGGCAGCGCGAGCAAACCAAATCGATGCTTGTGGATGCTACCTATAGACTTAAATGTGGCTATCGCCACTTAGGTAAACTGCTGGCAGACGCTGGACTGCTGGAAGACGAGGATCAGATCTTCTTCCTCACCCGAGATGAACTCAACCGTTTCTGCCGGGAACCCTGTACCGATCTGGCCGCGCTCACCAAACAACGTAGACTGGCATTGGAGTTCCAGCAAAAATTGGAATTTGAAGATGTTCACGTCGGATTTGCGCAGCCCATTGAATACCAGCCTATACAAACAGCCAATCAAAATGAACTGGTAGGCAGGCCCGTCAGTCGTGGCGTGATCGAAGGATATGCGCGTGTCGCTTTAACACTCCAGGAGGCTGCGGCCCTTCAGCCGGGGGAGATATTAATTTCGCACATTACCGATATAGGCTGGACCCCCTACTTCAGCCTCATCGGGGGCCTCGCCACGGATGTCGGTAGCGCCGTATCCCACGGTGCCGTCATCGCCCGGGAATACGGACTGCCCGCTATCGTTAATCTGCGGGTTGCAACTAAAACAATCAACACAGGTGATCGCGTACGCCTGGACGCCGACAAAGGTCTGTTAACCCGATTGATCTAGTTAGCCACAAGCACCGATATATCCACACGCCGTGCAGAAGTCGCAACCATCGCGCTTGATGACCGCCGGCACACTACACTCAGAACAGATCTTTCCCGCAATCAGTAAGTTGAGTACTTTATCTGTCTTGGGTACCTCCCCCGTGTCCTTCAGGAGACCCAGGCCATTGATCGGATAACTATTCTTATCAAGGATGCCCAGCATGTTGAATCGATGTATCAACAGGCGCGCTATATAGGCGACGGTGCTGGGTTGAACGGATTGCTTTTCGCTCCCCGGGGTGCGGGCAAAAAAGTCGCCCTGTGGTTCTTTCATGTCCTTCAACCCACGCAGTTTCTTGCCGATCCACGCCGGATCGAGAACCCGCATATCCAGGCTCAAGCTTTTGGTTAATCCGTTGAACTCCAGTGGGTAGGCACCGGAAAGCCACACGCTGTAGGGGCGATGCGATCCATCAGGCAGGACACACTCTTTGACAAATAGTGCAAAATCATCACCGGTCGCCGGATTATTCACATCAACAGTCCAGGACAGAGTGCCGTCTATCCCCGATTTAGGTTCCTTTCTGGAAAACATCGCATCGACCAAGGGTGTCGGTTGATTATTGCTATCATCGAAAATCCCCAGCTCCTGACAGCGATGGCTTACCAGACGAGCCAGCGCGCTTACAGAACCTGGCACCGTTTCCTGATTGCCACTGGGCATCGTCATCTGGAATGGTTGGGTTGGGGTCTTGGCCAGTGAATTCAGCTTGATTTTAAGCCATTCACGATCTTCGCTGCGCATGTCCATTGACAGGTTCTTGGCCAGTGCGTCCATACCACGCGGCGTCATCGCGCCATTGACCCACACCTCAAAGGGATGGACCGTACCATTTTCAATATGACTGACAAACACCGCAAAACGGTGTGCCGGGTTGTCAATCACGTATGTTATTGAAGGCGTGCCACTTGCGAAACTGGGACGATGCGCCCAGCGAAGAGTGGCCAGAGCAACTTGCGGTGTTTCGGTAATGTGCAATTTGCGATCAGGTTCGGATTGATCCAGGTCTTGTGGCATATCGGCCGTATCTGCGACGGACAGCACGCTACCAATGATCGTATTAGGGCGATAAGTTGTGATGCCTTTCAGACCATTCTTCCACGCATTGACGTAGATGTCCTGAAACTTGGTGAATGGATATTCCACGGGCACGTTCACGGTCTTGGAGATAGAAGCGCAGATGTAGGGCTGGATAGCGGCTTGCATAAGCATGTGGTCGTTGGCACTGATATCCAGAGCACTCACAAACTGCTCGGGCAGCTGGTCGATATCACCGCCTTTCAGGCGGTATCTGCGATACGCGTGGTCCTCAACCAGATACTCGGTGGTGGCTCCATCAGCTTCACGCTTCTTGCGTTTGTAAAACCAGGAAAATGCGGGCTCTAGACCATTCGAGCAATTGTCCGCGAACGCCAGGGATATGGTGCCAGTAGGAGCGATTGCAAGAAGGTGGCTGTTACGGATGCCATGTTTTTCAATTTTGCGACGGATCTCATCGGGCAGGCGTTTGGCCATACCGCTGCATAAAAATTTATCGGCATCAAATTTAGGAAAGGCACCTTTCTCTATCGCCAGGTCGATGGAAGCCTCATAAGCGGCATTGCGCATTTGCCGGGTCAGGTCGGCTGCAAAATCCCGGCCTTCGCGGCTGTCGTAACGCAGACCCAGCATTATCAGTACGTCTCCCAGGCCCGTATAACCCATACCGATGCGCCGCTTGTCAGCCGCTTCGCGCTGCTGTTGAGGGAGTGGCCATGCAGTTGCATCCAGCACATTGTCCAGCATCCGCACGGCAACCTTCACCTCCTCGCAGAAGTGGTCAAAATCGAACTCTGCCTTGTCGGTAAATGTATCAGTAGTGAAGGCACACAGATTGAAGGAGCCAAGACAACAACAGCCATAATCTGGAATTGGGATTTCCCCGCAAGGGTTAGTGGCTTCAATGACTTCGCAGTAGTGGAGGTTGTTCTCCTGGTTGATGCGATCCAGGAACAGAACGCCTGGCTCGGCGGCGTTATAGGTGTTCTTCATTATGGCATCCCACAACTCCCTGGGATTAATCCTGGTATAGACCCACTTACCATCATCACGCTGGCCGGAGACTGCTGATCGCATCTCTTCGCTCGGCTCGACCTGGTGTACCAGTTCGAATGGGGAATCGTTGACGACCGCTTCCATGAATTCATCAGTAATACCCACAGAAATATTGAAGTTATTCAATTTCCCCGACTCAGCCTTGGCACCGATAAACGCCAGAATGTCGGGGTGATCACAACGCAGGACCCCCATCTGGGCGCCGCGACGAGAGCCCGCTGATTCAACGGTGGAACAGGACTGATCGAAAACATGCATATATGAAACCGGGCCCGAGGCGGAACTCGCAGTGCCCAAGACTTTTGCACCTGCCGGACGAATAGAACTGAAGTCATAGCCAACACCACCGCCACGCCGCATCGTCTCGGCGGCATCGCGCAAGGCGTGGTAAATACCTGTCTTGCCATTCACCGTGCCCGAGATAGAGTCCCCTACAGGCTGAACAAAACAATTTATCAGTGTGACGTTTTTTATATCTGTGCCCGCGGCACTGTTGATGCGACCGCCAGGAATAAACCCGGCTTCAAGAGATTTTAAAAATGCGGAAGTGAACGCTTCAGGGTTTTCTTCCTGATCTGCAAGCGCCTGGGCAACACGACGGCGGATAGCATTCACCATCTCCGGGCCATCCAGTTCCTGCTCAGTTCCCTTGGCGTATTTTTCGCGTAAGACGTCGATGCTGACCGGCTGCCAGTCATCTTCTCCGGCTATTTGAATTGTTGATTCTGTATCGCGTGTATTCATCACCTGCCCCAAGCATTAATCGGCGTCAATCACGGTAGCGCTCAGTGGCTATAACGCGCGTCATCGCGATGTTATCCCCATCCGTGCCGGCTATCTAATTTACCATATATTGCGCTTTTTATTCTTACTGGCAACCCTATGCAGTAGAATTCCGGGGAAAACAAATGATGATTGATCTGCCTCAATTTTTGGGTTTTTGGTGCTCTCTATAAGGTGCTGCTAGAGCTCTCTTAGTACGGCCAGCGGAGGGCTTGATACAACCCGCCGGCAACTGAACACACCCAGCCCGCCGATCATCACAATACCGACGCCGATGCCAAGGGGCCACACCATTGGAGTCGGAGCGTAAGTCATGTCCAGCACAAATGTTTGCAGTATCGCCACAGAAATCTCTGCCGCTATGGTAGCCAGGAGTCCGGCGAACAAGCCCAGCGTCGAAAACTCTATCAGTAAGCCACCGAGAATGAGAGATCGCTTGGCACCCACTGCACGCAAGATCGCACTTTCGTGCATGCGAGAATCAACACTGGCCTGAACACCGGCAATTAAAACCAGACCACCAGCAATCAAAATCACTCCCAGGACCAACTCGATAGCGGCAGAAACCTGATCAACGATAGAGCGAATCTGAGCGATCACAACATCCATCTCAATCACCGTAATCGTTGGAAAGGCCCTTATAAATTCGTTGAGGAATAGCTTATCGTCTTTGCCCAGATGGAAGCTGGTCATGAAGGTCGCCGGATAATCCGTTAACAAATTGGGGGGAAATACCAGAAAGAAGTTTGGCTGCATACTTTGCCAGTCCAACTTGCGAATACTGGTTACCACCGCTTCCAGTGGTTGAGATCCAACCAGAAAGCCCAATTTGTCACCCAGCTGAATCCCCATACGCTGGGCATATTCCAGCTCGACCGATACAACGGCTTCCTTCGTTCCCTCAGTCCACCAAAGTCCCTCAACTAACTCGTTCCCAGCTGGAAGCGCGTCCGACCAGGTGAAATTGGATTCGCGTTGCCTGCGACCTTCGCTTTTATCCTCGGTGACCTTTAGTTGCTCGGTGTTGATTGACATCATCCGACCGCGAATCATAGGAAAGAGTGCCTCGGCGTCGATATTCTGACGTCGAAGCATCTGATCGACGTCCTGTACCTCCTGGGCCGAAATATTTAACATAAAGTGATTGGGTGTGTTTTCTGGTAACTGCGTCTGCCATTCGTCTATCAGTGACGTTCGGACCAGCACCAAAACCAAAAGAAGCATGATGGCCATGGCAAAAATGACGACCTGCATAGCATTGGCATTGCCCCGACGCTGCAGGCCTGCCAGCGCCAGGCGCCAAACACTGCCCGCGCTCATTCCCACCAGACGGCCGCCGCGCAATAACGCGAGTGCGAGCACAACGCCCAGGCAAACCGTTACTGCCAGGCCGGCCAGTACTGCCAGCGTGAGTTTCCAGTCTTCGCTGTACCACCACATTAATGCGCTAACAGCCACTAAACCAATAGCATAGTCGTTGAGGCTGGCACGCGTCTCCATGGGCATATCGCGCCTGAGAACACGCAACGGACTTGCCTGGCCAAGACGCCTCAACGGCGGCCATGCGAAACTGAGCAAACAGATCATGGCGGTTGCACCACCAATCCCATAGGGTCTGAAACCACTTGCACCAGGCTGCACCGGCAACTGATCTGCAAAAAGATTAAAAAACACTGCTTGCATCGCCCAACCCGCTGCGCTGCCACCGAGTGTCGCAACAACTCCGATAAGTAATAGACTGCTGGCATAGAGGCGATTGATCTGGCC
>JBALVT010000148.1:0-11093 GCA_036961345.1 Halioglobus sp. | reverse complement strand
CTTCAAACTCACCGCTGTCGCGTAGCAATCTTGCCCGGTATTCAAGCGATCCCATATGCTCAGGGTATGCTGCCAGGTACGCATCGAAACTGCTGCGGGCCTTTTCAAACTCGGCCATTCGATACAGTACGATACCCCTGGCGTAGGCCGTATTCACGGCGGGGCCCAGAGGTTTGGCTGTTTCAAGTACTTCCAGTGCTCGCTGAGGTTGCTGGTTGTCAGAGTAGGCGACGGCTAGCTGAATATAGACTAGTTGTTGGTCGGGGTTGGCTAAAATATTCTCCCCGAGTAGGCGAATCCTTTCTTCGGTTGCTACATCGGCCAATGCATTGCCGGTGAAAAATGCCAGGGCAAGACACACTGGCAGGATTAGACGTTGAGGTTGGGTAAGTGATCGTGCTGCGGGCCGAGAGCCCGCAGCGCAGGATTTAGCGAGTGATAACAAACGAGTCCAATACGCCCCCGTCAGTGCCGACAAAGCTCGCATCCAGGCGCTCCGCCGTTACATCAATTACCACCGAACCCAGTGCCAACTCGCTGAAGAAGTGGGCCGGGTGAGGGAAACCTTCGCTTAGCGTCGTTATTTTGCCGCCGTTACCGGCCACGGTGTAGACAACTTTGTCGTCAGTGCCGTTACGGGTAATTTGGCTATACGCCTGACTTCCTTTGCCGGTTGCGGGTTTGCCATTATCGTTGAGCTCAGCGTGCACGTCTGGGTCAAAGGTATCGGACAGGCCGGTATGGCCGTTGAGATAGTAAGAGCGCTCATAAATATGGCTGTGGCCGCCGTAAACCAGATCGACACCGTAACTCTCGAACACCGGTGTGAACTCCTCGCGCATGTCGAAAATTGGCTGATCAATCCTACCTAGAATACTGTCAGAGTCGTGGCTGCCCTTGGTGTACGGGGGGTGGTGAAAGATCACGATCGTCCAGTCGGCGGTGTTGGACATCAGGTCGTCTTCCAGCCATTGTTGCATGGCAGCACGACTCGACTCGTCTCTGGCGGTCAGCTGGGAGTCAAGGCTAACGACGTGCACGTTGGCATAATTAAACGAATAGTACTGCTCGGTGCCACTTGCCAAACCGCCGGCTTCACCGGCTGTGGGTAGTGTGAAAATATTCAGGTAGGGCATAGGGCTGTCTGGTGCAGGATCAGGGCCGTCCTCGGGGTCTTGTAATACAGCGTAGCTGTTGGGGTCCGAGTCTAGGGAAATGCCAAAAGTGCCCATTTCGTGGTTGCCAATGGTGGGCCATACGGGCGTCTGGGCCAGGATAGAAGTATAAACATCAAATATAGCCAGCTGATGCTGCAAGTCGGTGCCTTCGTTGTAAGCGTTGTCACCTAACATCAGAAACAGGTCAGCTTGTTCGTCGCCATTGTCTTTGGCAAAACTGAGGAAGCCATCTCTAACATCGTAAGACTCAGTTTTGCCAGCGCCGGCAACACCGGAATCACCCACTATCCAGATGCGGGTATTCCCATCTGAGGGCACCGCACCATCAGCGGGGGAGGTGTGGAAGCTTCGTTCCTGGCTTCCTTCACCGGCGCCGCCCACAGAGTAATAATAGGTGGTATCTGGTTCCAGACCTGTAAGGAGTGCCTCGCTATGGTCAGTTGCCGTAATGCTAGCGGAGGTTTGTGACGAAGCTGGCAGAGCGGCCATGTCGGTACCAAAACAGACGCTGTCGGCCACATCGCCGCCATCGAGGCTGCCTCGCCACTTAATGATAACCTGGTCTGTGCCGAGCTGCTGCAGGAACAGGCGTTCCGGGTTCATTTCAGCGCCCTCACACAGAACGACCGGTTCGGGCCCGGGAACAGAGGTGATCTTGTGATCGCTGCCGTCGCTACAGGCAATGAGCGTTGCGGAGCTGGCGATCAATACACTGACAAGTTTTTTATTCATGTTATTTTCCTTGTGAGATATTACAGGCTGCTTATTCTGGCAGCCTTTTTTGGTATTTCAAAATACTTTTATTGACAGTCTTACCCCCTGGGCGCAAGTGTTGAGCCAGGCTCATCAACTCCAGGGCGAGTTCTGGGCTATAGTTTTCAATCGCAAGTGCACTGTTTTTGAAGTAGTCGGCGCCTAGCCGCTCCAGGATCAGGGGAGCCGGGTTGGTCTCCACAGCCTTTATCTTTTGTGCAATGAACGCCAGAATGGTGCCGGCAGTCGGGTTGCCCGGGGTGATTTGTGCGGATTCCTCAAGCAGAAAGTCAGCGGCTGCGATTCGATGATGATCATTTTCCAGTGCGCGAATAGCCTCCTCTACAGCGTACAGTACCGGTGTGTTCCACAACTCGCTCTGTTCGGTTTTCGCCGGTGTTTCGGGAAAATTGAGGTTTAGTTCTTTGCTTAGCCACTGGGTTTCTGCGTCAATTTCGCGTTGAACTTTGGCACTATCCAGATTTTCCATTCTGAAGGGCTGGCCAGGCAGCAACGAAAGTGGGCGCAAATCATTGTATTCTCGTTGCCTGCCCTCGTCGCCGGATTTGGCCGGGTATACCTTGTTGATCGCCAGCATCAGCTTGAAAGATTCCATGGACGTGCGAGGATTTGCCGCGGCGAACTCCAGCTTGAGGGTCTCCTCGGCGGGCAGGCCGCAGAACTCCATAAAAGACCCGACCAGGCCGCTCGGTTGGCTCACCGCCTCGTGGAAGTTAAGTACGTCGAGTGAGTCTCCAAACACTTTTTTCAAGCGCTGATAGCGCCTTCTGCTGATACTCGCCAGGGCAATGATATTATCGTCGGTATCGCGATCGCCGCCGCCCCTCACCCGCTGTTGCAAAATGCTGCCCACTGCGCTTGCGGGATTGCGTAGGTATACCAAAACCTTTAAGTGGTCTGTGTGTTGCAATAGTTGCTTACGCAGTTTTTTCAGGTCGTCATTGGCAAAGGCGCTAATCGTTTCGCCCGACAGAATCAGGGTATCGGCCTTGGGTGTGTCGAGCAATTCCCTGAATTGATCCTGGTATGCCTGTTGTAAGGCCTTGGGGTTATTGCCCAGTCCGGCGCGCCACTGCTCGCCGTAGCGGTCGGGTTTATCGCTGACGGCGGCGGTGATCGGGCCCGAGTGATTTGACCTGGTTTGATCCAAATAACTAAAGGACGGGTAAATAATGCCGTGCTCAGCCAGCGTTTTTCGGTTGCGGTAGCAGTTGTTTTGAATACTGGTTGTGCCGGTTTTGTGCATGCCAACGTGCAGGATTATTTGGTGGTATTTCTCGTTCATCTAGGCCTCGGGTAATACATCATCGCCAGTAGAGGTATACAATGGCTCCCTGGGAGAATAAACATAGATAATACACCAATCGGGACCGATCACAGGACATAGAATAACGGATGAATAAGCATTACTGGCTGGCGCTGCTCGCCGTCGTTTCGATTGCTTTGGCTGGGTGCAGCGAGCCTATCGGTAAATTGCGCATGCATATACCGAAGTTCGGGGTAATCGATCAAGATATTGTCAAGCCGCTCTTTGAACAGCAATCCGGCATCGGTGTAACTATTGCCGAACTACCCCCCCAGGTATCTGGCCTGGATGCACTTCTGACAGGGCAGGCAGATTTGGCTCTGGTGGAAAATAGTTCACCATTTCAAACGGGCGTACGGGCGGTGCTACCCGCTTACAAAAGTGTATTACATATACTCATCCGTGACGGAACCAATCTTGATGACTTTCCCAAGCCTTTGCGTAATCGTTCCATTTATATCAGAAACGATTCTCCGGCGGGTAAGGGCTTTGTAGAAATGGCTGCTGAGCGGCAAAAACTTACAGCGGATGAATTGAATATTGTCTCGGAACTTAAACCTGGAGAGACCGATATCATTGTTTATTTTGGCCCGGTGGTGCCGCGAAGTCCGCGTTGGTATGTGCCGGGTTACAGTCTTTTTTCTCTGGAACATGAAGATGTTGCCGGGGCAATGTCCGCCAGAGCGATAAGTTATATGCTGCCCCATGTTGAGCCGGAAGTGATTCCCGCGCAGACTTACGATTTACCTGGTAATGAGGTTGACGTTTATACCTTGTCAGTAGACGCTTTGTTGGCAACGCGCAGGGATATCCCCGAACGTATTATCTATAAGCTGACTAAAACCGTATTGCAGCAAAAACCACGTTTTGAGGCCATAGCACCGGAAATTTTTTCGGGTATTAACGAGAACTTTGATCCACTGGATTTAAGCTTTCCTTTGCATTCCGGTGCCCGACGATACCTTGCCAGAGATGAGCCCTCTACACTGGAGCGCTACGCTGAAACGATCAATATGTTGGCTTATTTACTCTTTGCACTATTAACGGGCGTGTTTGGCCTGGCGCGTTTGCATTCGCACCGCAAGAAAGATCGCATTGACGAATTTTATTCCAAAATTATGGCCATCCGCATGCGAGCCATGAACGAGCCGCATGAGCCATTGCTGTTTGAATTGCACCAGCTTGAACTGGAGGCTTTTGATTCACTCATTTCGGAAAAATTAGCGGCGGATGAGAGCTTTAGAATATTTATTGAGTTGTTAACCCGGGCGATCGCCGAGTTGAATGTTGGTACTAAATCCGAAACCTCCAGGTAGGGGCGTCTATGTCATCTGATTCCAGTAACATCGAAAATGAGGAAGAAATTGTCGTCGGGACGCCCAGTAATCTCGAACGTACTTTGAATTCTGTTATAGAGGCGGGTAAAGGCATACTTGCGAAACGGCGGATTCCTCTGCCCACCAAGGCGTCTGCTGTAGATACGCTGATAGCACTTTGCCAGGAATTACTGGAGCACCGGGGTGAGGCCTCCGGGCTGGCGCTTGCGGGGGAAATTACCCATTTATACCGCCATCTCGAAGAAACCGCGCAGCTGAGTTTTTTCTCCAGTCTGGCTAATGACTTTGACGTTGACAGCGATGCCATCGTCAAGGCGGCCGAAAAGTACCGGGATGAGTCAAGTCTGGAAAATTTGTGGTCTATGGCACGAAGAGTTGAAGCGCCTCGACAAAAACTTTTTCGTCGGCTTAATATGGCGCCTGACGGCACTAAAACATTGGTGGGAATGCGTGGTCAACTGCTGCAGGTGCTGAGGGAACATCCGGAGTTTCGCGGTATTGACTCAGATCTCAGGCATTTGTTTATCTCCTGGTTTAACAAGGGTTTTCTTGAAATGCGACGTATCGACTGGTCGTCGCCAGCTTTGGTATTGGAAAAAATAATCGCCTATGAGGCGGTGCATGAAATAAACGGTTGGGATGATCTTCGGAGTCGTTTGCGTGAGGATCGAAGGTGTTTCGCTTTTTTCCATCCGGCGCTGGAAAATGATCCACTGGTATTTGTAGAGATTGCTCTGACCAATGAGCTCCCAGGCGCCATTGCGCCGCTGTTGTTACAGGATCGGCATATGCCACCAAAGGAACAGGTTAACACCGTGGTATTTTATTCGATCAGCAACTGTCACCCTGGGCTGGCTGGTGTCACTTTCGGTAATTTCCTGATCAAGAATGTTGTTGAGGAGCTGAAAAAAGAAATGTCTGGTTTGAAGACTTTTGTAACGCTTTCTCCCGTGCCAGGTTTTCGGAAGTGGTTGTTGCAGGCCAATCTGGATGGCCTGGTAGATGAGGAGATGGCACAAAAAGTTGTCGAGCCAATTGGCCAGGTCGTTGAGTCCAAAGTTTACGGGGCTTTAACCAAACTGTGTGCCCATTATTTACTGAAAGAAAAATCTGGCGACCTGGCCAAAGACCCGGTGGCGCGCTTTCATCTGGGCAACGGTGCTCGCCTGCACAGAGTACATAGTGGCGCAGACCTCTCACCCAAGGGGCGGGAGCAATCCGGCGGCATTATGGTCAACTATCTTTACGATTTGTCCAAAATTGAAGTCAACCACGAAGCGTATTTTGAGAAGGGTAAGATTTCAGCGTCGCGTGCAGTCAGCCGCTTGTTGGGCTGAATCTATCAATTCAGGGGCGATAAACGTTGGTGGCTCCACGATGTCCGCTTCGATTGCTTGGATTAATACAGCTACGCCGGTTTAGGTATAGATGTAAAACTCGAAAGTGCCGTAGTGAAGTCAATGCCCAGCAAGGGCCGTAACTCATGTGATCGCTCGCCGGCTTTCATTTTTGAAGTTAGAGGCTCACCTGAACATAACAACACAACGTTTTTGGAATCCGCCTCCGCAGACAAAATGACATGTGGAAATGTCGGTCTAATGGCCTGGAGTAAAGCCAATAATTCGGTCTCGTCGGCTGGAACAATATTCAACATGGCCATGCCCCCTGGAGACAGATTTTTTGCCAGTAGCTTATGAAAACTCTCCTGTGCAACGCATGGCAGGTGTCCGTTGGCGTCGAACATGTCCACGAAGATGAAATCCTGTTGTTGTTTACATTGCCGCAGATAGTCCTGCCCTGTCGATTCGACAACGGCTGTCGCCGGGGGCAGATAGAAAAAATCAAAAGCCAAATCAGTTACCACTGGGTGCGGTTCTACCGACACCGTTTTAACGTTCGGCAACTTTTCGGCAAAAAATCGCTCGACGCTGCCGCCCCCAAGACCCAGGCTGAGCACGTTTTTGGGCGTTGGGCGCAGGCAAAGTGCCGCCAGCATTGCGATGCAATATCCTGCCACCGGATACCATGGGAGAGACAGATCCATGGCGCTTTGAACATCTGTATCGCCAAAACGCATCCAGCGCAGTGTGTTGTGTTCGAATACCTCCACCGAATGACCTTGCCCCGCCGCGTGGTGTATTCGTTTGCCCCGGGAGACAAAAATTTTCGCCTGGGCTTGCGCATCAAACATGAGAGTGTGGTTCTCCGGGCTCTTTGGATAGTCAGATTCAAGTGTATCCCAAGGGCGCTGCGCCTGAGAGTAAGGATTGACGCCAGACTGGGAAATTAGAGCGCTTCTAACCCTGCGCCGGCAAACAAAAGTCTGCTATTGTGCTATACCTTTACATTCAGAATTATTAACCGGGAAAAGAGGATACACCATGGCCGACTATATACCACCAGCGCTTGACTGGGTGCGTGAACAGGTAGAATTGTACGAAAGCAGCGGCGGAACACAGGGCAATACCCTGCTGGATACTGGCATGCCCTGCATTATTGTGACCCACACCGGCGTCAAGACGGGCGGTACTCGCAAAATACCTTTGATGCGCGTTGAGGTTGACGGCAGCTACGTGCTTATCGGTTCCATGGGTGGGCAGCCCAAAAACCCGGCTTGGGTCTACAATCTTCGAGCGGACCCCGTGGTCACCATACGAGACAAGACTGAAGTTCATGATATGCGTGTACGGGAAGTCAGCGATGATGGGGAACGCTCAAAGCTCTGGGCCGCTGCGGCCAGCGCCTATCCGCCTTACGATGAATATCAGGCGAAAACAACGCGCAAAATACCGGTGTTTGTCGCTGAGCCATGACAGACCAAAATCTGCGTGTAGGCGGTACCTGGCGGGAGAATACCTACCCGGGCCTTACCTGTGACGTCCCCTCGCACCACTATACCTATACCTTTGAACGAAACCCTGAATGGACGCGCCGCTTTTCGAGCTGATCCGGAGGTTTGAGTCATGCCTTGGGCCCACTCGCGGTTCGTCAGTGAAATGGCGCAGCCGAAGTGGGATGCATTCGACCTACGTAGCGGATAGACCGACCAGCTTGTAATCTTTAGACATGATCTGTGCTAATAGTGTTTTGTCGAGCAGTGTTTCGTTACACTATGGCTATCACTTCACATTGTAAATAAGCTAATAACCACAAAGGAAGCAGCTATGGAATTCTCCTCCAGCGTTTTGACGATTGAAATTAATGGGCATGTCGCCACGCTTTGGTTAGACCGCCCTGAGAAACGCAACGCCATGTCCCACGAGATGTGGAGCAACTTTCCAGCAGCGATAGAAGCGATAACAGAAGATGAAAACGTGCGCGCGGTGATTGTTGCCGGGCGTGGCAAGAGTTTTTGTGTGGGTATTGATCTTGCTGATCTTGCTCCTCGTGACAGTAAGGGTGAGGCTGGCGCAGCGTCGATTTCCGGTGCAACCGCCAATGTTAAACAAATGAAAGTAACCCGGGCATTTCAGGGCGCAATTAGCGCCATTGCTGATTGTCCACTACCTGTTATCGCAGCGGTACACTCTCACTGCATAGGCGCGGGTATGGACCTGGTCACGGCTTGTGATATTCGCCTGGCGTCGCAGGATGCCATATTTAGTGTTCGAGAAACCAAAATCGGTATTGTTGCTGATATTGGTACCTTGCAGCGCTTGCCGGGTATTGTCACTGCGGGGCAAGTGGCTGAACTTGCCTATACAGGCAAAGACATCGACGCCGCGCGGGCGGAAAAAATCGGTTTGGTAAATGATTTATACGAAGACGCGGAAGCCGTTTATGCCGCGGCCCAGGCAATGGCTGAAGAAATAGCCGCCAATGCCCCTCTGGCAGTGCGCGGTACAAAATTCATTCTGCAGCAGGGCGAAAATCTCACTACGGAGCAGAGCTTGCTTCTAAATGGGCTTTGGACGATGACGACCACGCTCAATTCAAACGATCTCAATGAGGCTATGCAGGCCTTTATGCAGAAGCGACCCTCGAAATTTACCGGGACCTAATTTCCTTGCGAAGCTGCTCTACATAAAAGTTACACATGATGGGCAGCGAGTGGGCGAGAGAGACCGCTCGTTTTGCTCTTTTGTTGGCCGGTGGCAGTTCAAAGGCCCCGGACAACAAACTCGCGACCCATCGGCTTTGTTGTTCAGCCAGGGGCCACAGTGAACACATGACCCTGCAGCAGCCTACAAAAAATAACTGATCATGCACCGGGTGGGAAATTCTCTGGTAGAGTTTTAACATGGGTGCTTCGGCACCGAGAGTATTGCGCTCCAAAAAAGGGAAATTGAGCGTGTATCCGGTGGCGTAAAGAATTGTGTCGGCCTGGGTTTGTGTGCCATCCGTGAAAAAAACCGTGGAGCCTTCGAAACGTTGAATGCCGGGGCGCACGTCGATTTTGCCTGCCTGCAGCGCTGGAATAAAGTCGGCTGACATGGTTGGGCGATCTTCCCAGGGTTGAATTTTCGGCTCGGGCAGTCCCAATGCACGGGCGCCGCCGAGCTTCTTTGATTGCTCTTTCAGCATCTTTCCCATGGCTCTGCGCATAAGCCATTGCCCGGTATTTCCCGGTAGTGCCCGGACAAGACCAGGCAGCTGTGCCGATGGATGCGGTGATCGGGCGTCCAATGGCTGGCCGTTAATCATTTTGGGTACTACCCAGCGGCCTGAGCGTGCCGAGAGTATCACCTTGTTTGCCTGGCCAGCCGGAGCGTTGGTGTTGCATAAATCTGCTGCAACCTCCGCCGCGCTGCTGCCTAGTCCAACCACGATAACCCGTTTGTTGCGCATATCGACAGGGGTAGCTGCGTCCAGGTAGTCATTGACGTGCAGGAAACTGCCGGAAAAATTGCCTGGAATATCAGTATGTGGAGTACGCGGCGAGGTGTATTGCCCGGTTGCCACGATGAGGCTGGAATATTCCCGGCGTTCGCCGTCTTCCAGTTCAATGATCCAGCTACCGTCCTCCTCAGGCCACGCATGAACAACCCGGCTGCGAAAGCGGATCTTTTCGGTTAGCGCAAAGTGCCTGGCATAGCGTTGAAAATACTCGACCATTTGTGCGGCATTGGGATAGGTGGGGTCGTCTGGTTCAAAGGGGAAGTCTGAAAGGGCCATACCGCGGGTGGAAGTGTTGGTTTGCAAGGAGCGATAACCGCCGCCGCCACGCTCGATGTTCCAAATGCCACCGATGGTGTCACTGGCTTCCAGGCATTCATAATCCAGCTTGTATTCCGCCAATGTTTTGCAGGCCGCCAGGCCACAGGGGCCCGCGCCAATCACAGCAACTTTTTGTTTTTCCATTGAGGGGGAGGTTCCTGAGTGACCCGGTCCATTGATCATTCAGTGTTGCGCGAATTGCCTGTCAAATAAAGCGTTAATGCCTCTATCTTTGCGGGCAATTCCTGTCTTGATCCCTAGGCCTGGGAAACCGCCTTTTTCAGCTGCGCCCCAGGTGCCTCATCGTAGACCAGCGCTTCTTCATTGAGGTCGACGAACGGTAGCTGATCTTTCTCTGTGTAGTAATCGGCGCTGAACCTCCAGGGGTCGCGGCTACCCTGCTTGGGCATAAGGTGTTTTCCGCGCTGCATATAACCTGGATTAAATTCATCCTCGTCTATCCAGGGCAGTACTTCCATATCCTGGTCCAACTCGCTGAGAGTGGGGGTGCAGGCACCGGACTTCCTTTCGTCCATATTGTTGAGAAGCTTGCAGACAAAATCACACAATAGATCTACGCGCATGGTCCAGCTGGTACGCAAATAACCGAACATGAATGCCATGTTGGGTACGCCAGATGCCATTACGCCACGATAGGTATAGGTGTTCCCGAAATCAACAGGCTCGCCATCGACATCAAATGCAATATCGCCCATGACACTCAGGTTGAACCCGGTCGCCGTAATAATAATATCGGCTTCGAGAAGCTGGCCGGATTTTGTCAGAATACCTTCTGCGGTAAATCGGTCGATATGGTCAGTTACCACGGATACCTTTCCGTCCTTGATGCTCTCGAACAGATCGCCGTCGGGAACGTAAGCCAGGCGTTGTTGCCAGGGTCTGTAGCTGGGGGTGAAATGAGACATATCAAAATCGTCCCCTAGATATTCCCGAATCACTTTAAATAATTCTTCCTTGACGAGCTCAGGGTGTGAAACTGCAGTGTACTGAATATCCTTGGCTATCTTGAGAATACTGCGCCGGACTATTTCGTGAATCCACTCCTCCGGCACTTCAAGCTCGCGCAACTGGTCGGCCAATTCGTTGCGATTTTCACCGGTCCAGAAGTAGGTGGGCGAACGTTGCAACATGGTGATGTGCGAGCACTTGTCAGCCATATTGGGAATTAAGGTGGCAGCAGTGGCGCCCGAGCCGATGACGAGTACGCGCTTACCCGTGTAATCAAGATCTTCGGGCCAGGTTTGCGGATGAACAATTGGGCCCTTGAAATCTTCCATGCCTTGCCACTGGGGGGTGTAACCTGTTGAGTGGCGGTAGTAG
>JBALVT010000147.1:0-11241 GCA_036961345.1 Halioglobus sp. | reverse complement strand
CGTATACGGTATGCCCGCAAAATCTACGGTTGTCATGATTCTGCCATCAACCCTGTTTGTCGAGCGTCTGAGCCATGCCGCGCCGACCTCCTCCATCGACTCGGCATTTACCACGGGCGAAGCCTGGAAAACTCTGGGTTTGCTCGGCTCGGCCACAGCTCCAGTTGAAAGACCCCAAATTACAACCGCGAGTGTACTTGTTTTTAATACTTTCATGACGTTCTCCTTAACGCTGGTGCTTGTAAGTGGGTTTCTCTCCCATAATTTCTCGAGGCGCCAAACCGGCGCCGTTAAAGTAGTGCGTTTGTGCACCAGCGGCAGTTGTATGCTGGTCCAGCATATGAGTAAGGCATAACATCGGCAGGCAAGCTGCGAAATTACAGCTAAACTTATCCGAAAGGTTTCCGATAGCTGCAAGATGTGGGGTCTGTGGACGCAATAGTCACCAAGGTGCATGCATCTGGTGTGAATCACCGGCGATTCTCTTTCGGTGATTTTGTGCTCGATGTCGATCGTGGCGCACTCCTTCTGGCGGGCGCAGATATCCCGCTGCGGCCCAAGACTTTTGAAGTTCTAAATTACCTTGTTCGACATGCCGGTCTTCTTGTCAGCAAAGTGGACCTGCACACTGCTGTCTGGCCCGATGTCGTTGTGACCGATGATTCGCTGACCCAGTGCCTGATAGAGATTCGCAAAGCACTGGGGGACGACTCCCGGGAGATGATCCGCACCGTGAGAGGGCGCGGCTACCTGTTCGATCTTCCCGTCGACATTCATGAGCGAAATGAAGGTAAAAACCTCATTCCCCGAAATGTCATATGGTCTGTGCGATTACTGGCTGTCGCCGCCACTTTTCTTGTGATTGCGGTTTCCCTCGTCTGGTCGGGCGCGGACTGATATACCCGCATCGCAATCCACACCGGGAGCCCTCATTCTCTTAGAGCAGCAAGTTCCGTTAAAAAAAGTGAGCAATTTCAATGATTTGATAACTCACTTAAACCACCACTCCAGGAATCGAACAAGCGGTCCATAATACCAGGGCACAGCAGGGTCTTCGGCCGGTACCTGATAGCGCAGACGCAGCGCAGCCAGACGCTCCTTGAGGTCGACCTGGATATCCTCATAGCCTGATTTTCCGTAAAGGTTTACCTGATCACCCGGATCTTCAAGAAGGTCGAAAAGCTCCCATTCGCTGTCCTGGTAATAGTGAATAAGCTTGTAGCGCTCGGTGCGCACACCGTAGTGGCGCGCAACACCGTGAAAACCCGGATTTTCATAAAAGTGGTAATAGAGGTCGCGCTCCCAATTTTCGGCACCCCCGGTGGCAAGTGGCAACAGGCTAACACCGTGCATCGGCGCAACGAGGTCAACCCCCGCCGCTGCAAGTATTGTGGGTGCATAGTCGATGTTCTGGGCCAGCCCGGCAGTCGCCGATCCCGGCTCTATTTTCCCGGCCCACTGCATCAACAGCGGCACTTGCGAAGACACCTCGTCCATCCAGCGCTTGTCAAACCAGCCATTCTCGCCGAGAAAAAAGCCCTGGTCAGACGTGTAGATAATCAATGTATTATCAGTCAGGCCTCGCTGATCCAGGTAGTCCAGCATGCGTCCGATCTGCCGGTCCATACCCTGCACCGAGGCCATGTAGGTTTTGATGTAGCGCTGGTATTTCCATCGCACCCTTTCCTGGGCTGACATATCGGCAGCCAGAAACGCGCGATTTCCCTCGCCAAAAGCCTGCTCCCAGAGCTCAGCCTGCTGGGCATTCAGGTACTTGGATTGTTTCAGCTTTACATCCTGGTCGGTCATGTATTCAGATATTGTCATCCGGGCTTCCCGGCGACCCGGTATCGTCTGGCTGAGATCTCGCAGCAGGCTCTCGGGCTCCTCCACCGTGAGCGCCTCATCCCAGTTGTTCAGCTCTTGCGGTCCAGGCATCCAATCCCGATGTGGCGTTTTATGTTGATACATCAGCATAAAGGGCTCATCGGAGTCCGCCACAGAATCCAGCCATGAGATCGCCTTGTCAGTAATCAGGTCAGGCACATAGCCCGTTGTCTTCTCAATACCCGCCGACGTCCTGAACTCGGGGTTGTAGTAGGTGCCGTGTTCAAAGGCATTGTTGAGGACCTCCCAGTGGTCAAAGCCCAGGGGATCACTGTACAAGTGCCACTTCCCGACCACGGCCGTCTGGTAACCCGCGCCCTGCAACAAAGCGGGGAAAGTCTGCTGAGCGCCATCAAAATCCGGCGACCACTCATTACTGTAAAACCCGTTCCCGTGACTGTGCAGCCCTGTCAGGGTCGTCGCACGACTCGGCCCACACAGCGCGTTACCCACGTAAGCTCGATCAAAGCGAACACCATTGGCCGCTATTCTATCTATATTCGGCGTCTCGACTATGGCATCTCCATAGGCACTGACAGCTCGGGTTGCGTGGTCATCTGACATGATGAAAAGAATATTCGGTCGCCCTTCGGTTGCATTGACCGGGAAGGTCACAGCGACTAACAGGAACATCGCGAGTAGGGTGATCCTTCTTTTTAATAGGCACAACATGGCCCGAGCTTCCTTTATTTGTTAGCGATGACTCCGAATCTCCAACACTAAACTAGCAGATAAAAAAACGCGGTTGTAGCGTTTAGTGCAATCGCCAACTGGTATGGTTTATGTAATCGGCCTCAGCTGGATCTTTCATTTCCCTCGGCCTCACCCATACGAAACAACACGAAACGCGTCGCGATTGGCCCCAATATCTCAAAGACAATAGTTGATGCGATTACCACCGGCAGCAATACGTCACCGTACTGGGGTACAACCTGCATTGCCAGAAACACCATAGCCATGGCGACGCCGGCCTGAGGTAACATCGCTGCCCCCGACCAACGACAGATCGTGGAATTGCTCCAGCCGGGCACAGCCGCGATAAAGCCGCCCAGTATCCTACCCAAAATTCTGAATAACAGATAAGACACTCCCAGCCAACCGACCTGCATTAGAGCGTCCAGCGAAAGACTGGCCCCGGATAGCACAAAAAAAATAACGAGGAAGGGCCATTCAATATCTTCAATAGCGTGAAAGGGACGACTGTGATGGTACGCAAGATTAGCCACAGTCACACCCATGACTACAGCGGCGAGTAGATACGACACATGCGCCCACAAAGATACGCCTGCACACAAAAACACCATCCCAAGCGCTTCTACCAGTGTGGGCTCTCCCGCTCTGATACGGCCAGTCAGGTAGGCCATTGGAATGCCCAACGCAAGACCGATCAGTACAGCACCGCCCAGCTCCCAGAATCCATGCAACAACAATTCCGAACTGTAGCCACCGCCATTTAACATTTGCACAGCCACAAGTACCAGGCTGAAAACGATCAGACCCCAGGCGTCGTCGATAGCGACAACGCCGCGCAGCACACTGGTGAAGGGTCCGCTGGCGCGATACTCCCTGATCACTTCGTTTGTTGCTGCAGGGTCAGTGGCCGTGGCAATAGCGCCCAGCAGTAGCGCCAGGCTCAGCGGCACACCCATTAGCCACAAACCAGCCGTCACCACCGCCAGGGTAACCACAACCTGAACCAGCGATAGCCAGATCAATTCCCGCCCCTGCTCCGCCATCACCTTGCGAGTCAATTTACCGCCCAACAAAAAGCCGATCATTGACAGTGCTATGTCGGCAACCAGCGGGTACCAGCGCTCAGTTTCCTGAGAAATCACTCCCAAACCTACCGGTCCAGCTACGACGCCCAGGATTATAAGGAGTGTGACACGCGGCAATCGGGTATGGCGGCCGATGATTTCGGTTACCACACCCAACATCAAGATCAATCCAAGGGGAAAGAGTATGGCAGCATCGGATAGCATTGTTTTTAATGTTCTCAGGGATTACCAGCCCATCGCCTTGATGCTGATCAACTACCAGCACTTTAATTCGCAGGGGGCTTTTACCCAGAGTAACAGTTATTGCTAATATTTAGATCTAGTCCATTTAAGAATTATTCATGCAGCTAACGGGCTTATTATGGCAACTCTTACATTTTACGGTGGGGCGCAGGAAGTTACCGGTTCTTGCTATTTACTTGAGTCCCCAGCACTGGGCCGGGTTTTATTGGATTGTGGAATGCATCAAGGGCGCGATGCGGTGGAGCGAATAGCGCAGGAGCGGTTCCAATTCTCCCCGCAAAGCATCGATGCGGTCGTTCTTTCCCACGCTCACCTCGACCATTCGGGCCTGCTGCCCAAATTGGTACACGACGGATTTGACGGGCCAATTCATTGCACACGGGCCACCGCTGATCTACTGGATATCATGCTGCACGACTCGGTGGGCCTCTATCAAAAGGATTTGGAGCGGGACAACATCCGTCGTGCTCGCCGTGGCAAAACACCTCTTATTGCGGAATACGAAGTGGCCGATGTGGAAAAAGCACTGGCCCTTTGCCAGGGTGCCATGTATCAGAAGCCAATACCTTTAGGGTCATCTGCACAGGTTTGTTTTCACGATGCCGGTCATATTCTTGGCTCGTCAATCGTCGAGATAAAACTGACGGAAAAGGGCGCGGAAAAAACACTGGTATTTTCGGGCGATCTTGGAAAAACAGATTCAGTATTAATGAATGATCCCGCCACACTCACAAAGGCCGATGTTGTCTTAATGGAGGGTACCTATGGTGATCGCAACCATCGCAATCTGGATGCTACCCTGGAGCAATTGGAGGAGCTATTGACCGAAGCCTGGGACGCCGGTGGCAATGTCATGATTCCCTCTTTTGCCGTGGGCCGAACTCAGGAAATTCTTTTTCATCTGGGTTGTCTGCACTACCAGGGCAAGCTGGATCACTGGCAGGTATTTCTCGACAGCCCAATGGCCATTGCAGTCACCAAAGTCTACGACCGCTGGCTGAAACTTCTCGACGACCAGGACATTCGTACCTTAAGCGATAATCACCGCCAGTCTTTAGAGCACTTTCTTCCTTCCCTTAACCTTACCGTGGGAACGGAAGAGTCCATGGCCATCAACCGGATTGCGCGTGGGGCTATTATTATTGCCGGCAGCGGCATGTGCACTGGCGGCCGCATCCGTCACCATTTCAAGCAACGCATCTGGCAGCGCAACAATACCATTGTTTTTATCGGCTACCAGGCCCAAGGTACGCTCGGTCGTATTCTGGTAAACGGTGCCAAGAATATTAAATTATTTGGATCACAATACGCTGTCAAAGCCAAGATAGAGACACTGGGTGGTTTTTCTGCCCACGCTGGGCAAAGCGAGCTGGTTGAGTGGATTTCGAATTTTGAACACGAACCTCGAGTCTTCCTTATCCACGGTGATCCAAAAGCCCTCGATAGGCTCTCACAGACGCTCTGGGAAGAGAACAATATACGCACCACCGTACCCTCTCCCGAGCAAAGTATAGTGTTTTAGCGGCAGGAGACCCGTTTTGGCAATAACTAATAAAGTCGCTACTGGCATCTGGCGCCTGGCAGACCCCAAGATCAGTATTACTTCTGTCGCTTCAATGGCCATAGGCGCGTCTATCGTAGCCCTCGAAACTGACATTAACTGGACTTGGCTGGTCATTACCGGCCTAACGCTATTTTGTATGGAGGTTGCCAAGAATGCCTGGGGTGACATCTACGACTATGATTCTGGTACTGATCTGGCTGTCGCTGAAGAAGATAGAACAAATTTTTCTGGCGGCAAACGGGTCATGGTGGACGACCTGCTGTCTCGAGCGCAAACCTGGGCAGTTGCCTTCGTATTTGGGTTAATAGGCCTGGTACTGGGAGCCTGCATCGTTTTCCTACGCGAACCCATGGCCTTGTGGGCAGGCATCATCGGCCTGTTTTTCGGCTGGTCCTATCACGGCCCTCCCCTGCGGCTTGCATATCGAGGCCTTGGTGAGTTGGATGTGATACTGGTCTACGGCCCTATGATCGCGCTTAGCACCTATCTGATACAAACTCACCAGCTCAGCATGGATGTGTTGCTCCTGTCTTTGCCACTGGGCATTTATATCATGGCATTTCTGTGGGTGAATGAATTCCCGGACCACGATGCGGATACCTCAGCGGGAAAACGCAATCTGGTGGTTAAACTGGGTCGCTTCCGCGCCAGCCGCGTACTACCGTTCATCTACTTTGCTGGATTTGCCATTCTCGCCCTGATCGCGGGAAACACGCACCTTGGGCCTTCTGCGTGGTGGGGATTCATCGCCCTACCCACTGCGATCCTCGTTTCATTGTGGACCTGGCGACAACCTGAAACCTTCTATCGGAATAAACCTGTACAGCCGATGGCCCTACTCACTTTTGTGCTGTACCCACTGGGTATATGCCTTGCGATGTTCCTGATGCCCGCCGTGGTTTAGAAATTGACAGTTGGCGAGCCAGTATCGGAGGAAACCTTGATTACGGTCAAACCCATCCAGGCATAGTTCAAGCGACAATAAGGTAGATGAATCTATGCGGAGCCCTGGATGGTAACGCTCTACCCAAAAATTGTCGGAAGCCTTGCTCTGCTGCTACTGCCTATGGCTGTGCTTGCAGAGAATGCATTACACATGCCCCTCGCCTCGAAATCGCTACTGCTGGATATCGTTATAGCTGAGAATCGTTTGGTTGTTGTGGGAGAGCGCGGACATATCCTGCTCAGCGATGATGCCGGTAACAGCTGGCGTCAGGCCCACGTACCCACGCGACAAATGCTCACCGCCGTACATTTTTCCTCCCCCAGTCTCGGCTGGGCCGTGGGTCACGACGGCATGATACTGGCCACCGTCGATGCTGGCGAAAATTGGGCCGTGCAGCGCAATGGACTTCAAGCCCAGCGACAACTGAATCAATCCGCTTACGAAGCACTGCGGCGTGAGCAGACTCAGATAAAACAAACGTTGCTTGCTGCCCAAAGCCCGCAGAACCGACAGGAATTACAGTTGCAGCTGGAAGACCTCGAGCTCGACCTGGAAGATGCGGAGCTGGTGTTGCACGAAGAGGTGCATGCACCACCCTTGCTGGACGTGTATTTTTCCTCCGATTCCAGCGGTATCGCGGTGGGAGCGTTCAACACCTTGCTACTGACCGACGATGGTGGAGCAAGTTGGCAGCATGCCTCCAGCCGCCTGAATAATCCCGAGGAATATCATCTCAATGGTATAGCGGGTGATGCGCAGGGCAACTACTGGATCGCAGGTGAGGGCGGCGTGCTGTTTCGCTCAAACAACTTCGGCGCAAGTTGGCAAAAACTGCCAAGCCCCTATGCGGGCTCCTGGTTCGGTGTTGATCTGTCTCCCCGGTCTGCTCGCCTGCTGATTTTCGGCCTGCGGGGAAACGTCTATCACAGCGATGACGCAGGCGACAGCTGGGAACGCTCAAAGGTCTCGAGCAATCGCTCAATTGCCGGTGGCGGATTTTTCGGCGAACGCCATGTCATGTTGGTGGGATCTGTAGGAACCTTTCTGGTTAGCGAAGACGACGGCAATAGTTTTAACTCGCGCTCGCTCGGTCCCAGGGTCAATCTCAGCGCCGTTGCTTTTGCGGGTGGTCACACTATCGCCGTTGGGCAAAGCGGCGTGCGCACCGCGCAAGGTATCGGGGAGGAGCTGTGAGCGAAGCTGCAAAAACCGACCCCGCCCTGCAGACCTGGCGTTGGGGTGAAGAAATACCCCTGTTGGAACACTGTATTTTCAGTCTGCGTCCGCTGTTGATATTACTATTTTTGGTGGCGACGCTATTTCTCGGCTACCAGTCAACACGCCTCACGCCGGATGCCAGCTTTGAAAAAATGATTCCCATGCAACACCCCTATATCCAGGTGATGATGCGCCATATCAAGGATCTGGGTGCAACGGGTACCACGGTTCAGATTGTGGTGGAGGCGAAGAAGGGCGACATTTTCAACGCCGAATATCTGCAACTGGTGCGTCAGGTTACCGACGAGCTGTTTTACCTGCCCGGGGTAGATCGCAATCGTATGCGCTCGTTGTGGACGCCAAATGTGCGCTGGACGGAAGTCACTGAAGATGGCTTTGAAGGAGATCAACTCATCGATGCGCAATACGATGGCAGCGCCGAGTCTATGGAGCGATTGCGCGGCAACCTACTGCGCTCAGGCGAACTGGGACGGTTAGTCGCCGGGGACTACCGCTCCAGTATTGTCGAGGCGCCGCTGTTTGATCGCGACCCTCGCACTGGCGAGCCCATGGATTACTGGGCTTTCTCCCGCCAATTGGAAAAACTTATCCGCGGAAAATATGAGGGCGAAAAAGTCACCATCCGCATCGTCGGTTTTGCCAAGATGGTGGGAGACCTGCTCGACGGCATTCGCGCCATCGTAGTTTTCGCGGTCATTACGCTGCTAGTGACTATCGCACTGTTACTGTTCTATTGCCGCTCTGCGTTGGCGAGCGGCGCCATTTTGCTGTGCTCTCTTATTGCAGTGGTGTGGCAACTGGGACTGTTGCATGTCATGGGTTACGGCCTGAATGCCTTTTCGATCCTCGTTCCGTTTCTGGTTTTCGCTATCGGTGTTAGCCACGGCGTGCAAATTATCAATGCTATCGCGGTGAACAGCGGCGCCGAAGTGACGTCCCTAAAGGCGTCACGCCTGGCCTTTCGCAGCCTCTATATTCCGGGTATCACAGCGCTGGTTTCCGACGCCGCGGGCTTTCTTACCATGCTGATGATTCCGATTGAAGTGATCCGCGATTTAGGCATCGCTGCCAGCGTTGGTGTGGCGGTCATCATTCTAACCAATCTGGTGCTGCTGCCTTTGTTGATGTCCTATCGTGGGCTATCCGCCAATAGTGTGGAACGACTGCGTGCAGGCCCGGAACAGAAAAAGCCACACTGGGAGTTGTTATCGCGCAGTGCCTCGCGACGCGGCGCCACCATCCTGATCGGTCTGGCCATCGTGCTGGCAGCTCTGGGCCTCTATCAGGGGCGCGACCTGCAAATTGGCGACCTGGATGCCGGCGCACCGGAACTGCGAGCTGATTCCCGTTACAACCGCGATAGCGCCTACATCACCCGCCACTACACAACCAGTTCGGACATCCTCGTCGTGATGGTGGAAACCGCCGAGGAACGCTGTGCAGACTATGACAATATGGTGTTGATCGACGAGTTCACCTGGGTAATGGCCAATGTGCCCGGGGTGGAGTCTGCCGTCGCATCCAGTACCGTTTCCAAGCTGGTACTTAGCGGCTACAACGAGGGCAGCCTGAAGTGGGCAACGGTCACACGTAATCAGGCAGCGTTGAATTCCACCTTCAGCCAAGTGCCGGAGCAGATGATGAATCGAACCTGCAGCCTGTCGCCGGTGGCCGTCTTCCTGTCCGATCACAAAGCGGCCACACTGGCCGGTGTTGTGGCTGCGATCGAGGCTTTTGCAGAAAAACACAACGACGACAAAATCCGTTTCCTGCTGGGCTCGGGCAATGCCGGTATCGAAGCTGCAACCAATCAGGAGATTGCTCGCTCCCAGTTGAAGATGCTCTATCTCGTATACGGGGTTGTAGCGACTCTGGTGTTTTTCAGTTTTGGCTCCTGGCGCGCGGTAGTGTGCATACTCACGCCTTTGGCGCTGACCTCTATCTTGTGCCAGGCGCTGATGGCGCAGCTAGGTATCGGCGTTAAGGTGGCCACCTTGCCGGTGATTGCTCTGGGTGTGGGGGTCGGCGTGGACTACGGCATCTACGTATATGCGCGGCTGTCGAAGTTTCTCAAACAAGGCCTGCCTCTGGAACAGGCTTATCAAAAGACCCTGTACTCCACCGGCAAGGCAGTGGCGTTTACCGGTGTGACCCTGGCGATCGGTGTCGCCACCTGGATGTGGTCGCCGATCAAGTTCCAGGCTGATATGGGAACACTTTTGACCTTTATGTTTCTGCTCAACATGGTTGGGGCCCTGACTCTGCTGCCCGCTCTGGCCAGTTACCTGTTACCTCGAGGAGCCCCTGAATGAAAAAAACCAGACTATTTGCGATGGCTCTGGCTATTTCCTGTCCGGCGATGGCCCTGGAGTTCGAGTTCGGGAATGGCGCCACACTGGCGGTGGACTCAACGGTTACCTACGGCGCCCAGTGGCGTATCGAAGACGCCGATGAGCGCATCACTGGTGATCAGTTTCTCCGCCAACTGCAGGACAATCCTTTCCTGCCGCTGACAGACCCTGAGTATTCTCAGTCCCAAACGCTGCTCCTGAATAGCAATGATGGCAATAACAACTTCGATACCGGATTGATATCCAACCGCCTGACGCTGCTGGTCGACATGGATTTGCGCTGGCGGGACTACGGGTTTTTCCTGCGTGGCAAGGCCTTTTATGACGATGTTTATAGCGACAATGAAACCGATATGGACGACTTTGGTTTTATCTCCTATAACAGCGGCACCCTCTATGGTGGCGATGCGCAACAAGGGGAGTATCCCCGTCGGGCCAAAGATCAACACGGCAGCAACATCGAGTTCCTCGACGCCTTTGCCTACGCAACCTGGGAGATTCCCGGAGAACGCCTTTTGGATCTGCGTATAGGTCGTCAAGTTATTAACTGGGGTGAGTCGACATTTTACCAGGGTATCAACAGTATCCAGAATCGTGTGGACGCCACCGCCGCCAATACTCCTGGCGTGGAAGTGAAGGAAATTTTTCTGCCCACAGGCACGGCGTATATGCAGGTCGACCTGACCCCCAATCTAACGCTGGAGACCTACTACCAATACGAGTGGCTGGAAAATGAACTCAACGGGGTCGGCAGCTACTTCTCGACTACCGATCAGGTTGGCCCCGGCGCAAACGCCTTCCTGATCCCAACGCCGAACAGCCCGCTTGTTCCCGAGGAAATACGCGGCAATGAATACAACCTGCGCGGCGTTCCCCGCGGTGCAGATGGCAACGCCAGCGATTCCGGTCAATGGGGCGTCGCTTTCCACTATCTCACCCAGAGTAACTGGGATATCGGGCTCTATCATGCTAACGGTCATGACAAGAAACCTTCCTTCGCCCTGAGCTACATCGATGTGCCGGGCTCCCCGCAACCGGTACCTCTGGACTATCGACTCATTTACTACGAGGACATCGAGGCGACGGCTGCCAGCTTCACCACCGTGCTCGGCGAGACGAATATACAGGGTGAATTGTCTTTTCTCGATGGTACGCCCATGGTTGACGCCAATGGAGACCCGCAACGCGAGAACCTCATCAAGGCACAACTGGGTGGGTCCCACGTGTTTGGCC
>JBALVT010000146.1:0-11434 GCA_036961345.1 Halioglobus sp. | reverse complement strand
GCGATGCGCTCCCATCACATTCAGAAATACGGAGCACGCGGGCATGCCTTATTGGGTGTTGAGCGCTGACACCCCTTACAGCCGGTTAGCTTGTTGAATTTTTCAGATAGCGGCGAGATTTGAAAAATACCCGAAGCGCTTTTTCCCACTCCTTCAAATAAGGTCGACGCTCGGGATATCGACCCGGATAAGTTATTGCCTGGACGTCATTAAACGAAGTAAGCCAGCCTTTGTCAGGTTCGTAGTTCAGACGGATGAGGTCATCTGCCAGGGCCGGGTGCAAGCCGTACTGCTGAGCCAGATGCGGCAAGTGTTGGCGCCATTTGTTCAGGCTTTCACTGTTTACTTCGCGCATGCCGTTCATTGCTCTTTCGGAATCTGCAGAAGGAAGGGCGAATTTGTGAAATTCGCTGAACAGATGCCGTTGTTTTAAAAAACTGAATCGTGATTTGATTTCTGCCTGCACTTTGTCGGGGGCACTAACGAGGTCCTCATAGCGCAGCTGCAGGAATCGCGGGTGGCCCAGATAACGCTGCGAGGCACGATCGCATTCACGCCATACTCGATAATTGCAGAAGTACTGTTCGGGGTTCTCCCGGTGTTTGCTGGTAATGACTGCTCTGGGATCGCGGCCCATATAGATGACGTGTAATTGCTCGTCCCGATGAAAAATATGACGCAGTTGCTTGATGTCATTGGGTTGTTTGGTGAAGTAAATATCGGCCACGGGCTCTAAGGGTTCGAAGATACTCATCTCATGGCTGCAGTAGCCGCCGCTGTCAAAACAGGTGGCCATGAGCTCCATCAGAAGCGTTGTGCCACTGCGAGGACAACCAACGATGTGTAATCGTTTCACCTTACACCAGGCCTTTCTTGCGCAATCGTTTAAAGGCCCACAGGTAAGACTCTTTTGCGAGTATTCTGGCTTCCAACGTCGATAGGTCGCGCATTTGTCTACGCCACGGCAAAAAGAATCGCCAGCGGTCCGTGTGTGTAATATCGCTCGGCAGTAACATATTTAGCTGCATGAGGTTTTTCAGCAGCAGCTTCCCCGATGGGGGTGACATCAGCACGGTGCGTTCATTGTCGATCAGCGCAAACGAAAATCTGCCTTGGTGCAGCGAGGCAAGTACATTGCTGGTTCGTAAGTCACCATGGATAAAGCCTGTGGCATGTAGCTGGCCAATAAAAACACCCAATTCGTTTAGCAACTGGCGGCGTAGTGCAAGGGTATCGCCCGTTCTATTGGCCAGTGTCTCTCTCAGCCAATGAGTAATACCTTTGCCATCGACACCCTGGCTAATCAGGTATTCCCGGCGCTTGGAAAGAGATCCCCATGCCAGATTCACCGGTACGTTGAAACCGGCGTGATGCAGCAGTTCATCATTTTTTCGTGCTCTTGTAGCTCGGCTTCCGCGGATCATACCCTTGAGAGATTCTATTGGGCTGCGCGGTAAAAATTCTTTGTAGTAGAGATTGTGTTCTTCGTTATAAGCCACTTTCGCAGAGGTAGAGCTTCCCACGAGGGACCAGCCAATTGGAATTTCATCTTGCGACAGGCGTAAAGCAGTCTCGTGTAAATCCCGACATTCTGGACTATTCGATGAAATGTTGCCGCCCTCCTATAAGCTGATGCGTGTTATTATACGCCTTGGGAAAGGCCTAGTCTCTTGGGGATTTCTCCATCGGTCAACTTCTGGCCGATTGCTTTTTTTGGTGTACCTCCAGGCGCAAGATCACAGGTTTTACCGTGGATATATCTTATGAGAGAGTTCGTATTTCTGACCATTGCAAACCATTTGCCACGGCTGAGTTTTTTTGATCGTATTCGTTATTTATTACTGCGATGCGCCGGTATGCGAATTACAGGAAAATGTGTGATCTGGGGCGGGCTTACAGTGAGGCCAATTGGCGGCGTGAAGAACATATCTATCGGCAAGGGCACGTTTATTAATACCGATGTTCGATTTGGTGTGCCTTTCGATAATGTCACGATTGGTGAAAATGTTCAGATAGGGCCGCGGGTGATGTTTGAAACCGCCAGCCATGGGCTGAAGTACATTCCGGGCAAGGGCCGTGGTACAACGAGCCGGCCGATCGTAGTGGAAGACCAGGTATGGATAGGCGGTGGATCGATTATCACCCAGGGTGTCACCATTGGCAGAGGGTCTGTGGTGGCTGCCGGCGCGGTTGTTGTCAAAGATGTGCCCGCTGATACCGTGGTGGGCGGCGTTCCCGCCAAACAAATCGAGGTAGTCAATTGAGTCAAAAGGTGTTGGTAACAGGTGCCGGCGGGCAATTGGGGCAGGAGCTTATTCGCAGTGCACCGCCCGAGTTTGACTGTGTGGGTGTCGATCGGTCGATGTTGGATATCGGCGACCCCAAAGCAGTTGTGGCATTGCTGCGCCGTGAAAAACCTCAGCTGGTTGTTAACGCTGCGGCCTATACCGCGGTCGATAAAGCTGAATCAGAGCCGACCCTGGCCAGACGAGTAAATGCGCTCGGGCCCGCGAACCTCGCGCAAGCCTGTCTGGAGCTGAATACTCGCCTGGTGCATGTTTCCACGGATTTTGTTTTTGACGGTGAATCGAGTTCGCCCTATTGTCCGAGTGACATCCCTGCGCCCGTTGGTGAATATGGCCGGGGTAAACTTGAGGGTGAGCGAGAGGTTTTGGCGGTTTTACCCAACGCTCTGATTGTACGTACGGGGTGGGTTTACTCCAGGTTCGGCAGTAACTTTGTTAAGACTATGTTGCGTTTAATGACTGAGCGCGATGAGTTGTCCGTGGTGGCGGATCAGGTAGGGACGCCAACGTGGGCCAGCGGGTTGGCCAAGGCGATTTGGGCAGCTTCTAGCCACCCGGCGCTAGGGGGCATTTATCATTGGTCTGATGCCGGCGTCTGCAGCTGGTACGATTTTGCCCTGGCCATCAATGAAGAGGCCTGCGCTATTGGGCTGCTTGGCAGGGCGACAAAAATAAAGCCTATACCAGCGCGCGATTACCCCACCCCCGCTCGGCGTCCGGCATACAGCGTGTTGGACAAAGAAAAGAGCTGGAAGGATTTTCAGATAGAAGGTGTGCACTGGCGGAGACAGTTGCGCGCTATGTTGCAGGAGTTGTTGCCAGACCATAAGGAAAAAAATACATGACTAAAAGCCTCCTTGTTACAGGCGCTGCCGGTTTTATCGGCGCAAATTTTGCTCATTACTGGGCCGCCAGAAATCCCGTGGATAGAATCGTTGCCTACGATGCACTGACTTATGCTGGAAATCGGGAAAACCTGATGTCTCTGGAAAACAATCCGAATTTCTTTTTTATAGAAGCGGACATCTGTGACTCAAATCGTGTCGAAGCGATCATGCGAGAGCATGGCACCGATACCATTGTTCATTTCGCCGCAGAGAGTCACGTCGACAGATCCATTACCGGCCCCGACGCATTTATTACTACTAATATTGTTGGCACCCACAGCTTGCTCCGGGCAGCGAAAGCGGTATGGCTCGATGGCCCGAATCAAACGCCTCATCGCTTCCATCACGTTTCCACCGATGAGGTATACGGCTCACTGGAGCCCGATGCGCCGGGTTTTCACGAACAGCAGAAGTACGAGCCTAATTCGCCCTACTCGGCAAGCAAGGCAGCGTCCGATCATCTGGTTCGTGCCTATCTGCATACCTACGGCCTGCAGGTGACTACCAGTAACTGCTCAAACAACTATGGTCCATTTCACTTTCCGGAAAAGCTGATACCACTGTGTATTACCAACATCCTGCGCGGCCTGGCACTCCCGGTTTATGGTGACGGCAGTAATATTCGCGACTGGCTGTATGTGGAAGATCATTGTCGGGGAATAGAGCTAATCCTGGAAGATGGGATTATCGGAGAGGTTTACAATATTGGCGGGAATAATGAGTGGAACAACCTGGCGATTGTGCAATTGTTATGTGAACGCATGGACGCCCGATTTGCTGCAGACCCCGGTTTATGCCGTCCTTTCCCCGATGCACCCCAGGCTAAGGGGAACAAGGCTGCCGACTTGATTAACTTTGTAACAGACCGGGCCGGCCACGATTGGCGTTATGCAATTGATGCCAGCAAGATTAGCCAGCAATTGGGTTATCAGCCGCACGAAAGCTTCGAAACCGGGATTGAGAAAACCATTGACTGGTACCTGCAGCAAGAGCAGTGGTGGCGTCCCCTGTTAGACCGTTAGACCCATCAGTCAAACAGCGGAATGTTGTCCCAGGGCAGTCCTGCACTGTCTTTCGTAGACAGCTGTGGGGCATTGTCAGATGTAAAAGGCCATTCAATGCCGACGGTGGGGTCGTCCCAGGCCAGGCAGATTTCGCTGGCGGGGTGGTATAAATTGGTGCATTTATATTGGAAATCAGCAAACTCGGAACTTACGTAAAATCCATGCGCGAACCCCGGCGGCACCCAGAGCATTTTGTTATTACTGGCACTGAGCGTTACGCCAAACCATTGGCCCAGGGTGGGTGAAGAACGACGTAAATCCACGACCACATCAAACACTTCTCCGGAACTGACCCTGACCAACTTGCCCTGGGTTTGCTCGGTCTGGAAATGCAAACCACGCAATATGCCGTGGGCGGAGCGGCTATGATTATCCTGCAAGAACTCTACATCCAGGCCGGCCTGGCGAAATGTTTCTGCGTTCCAGGTTTCCATGAAAAAGCCGCGTTCATCCCCGAATACTGTCGGTTCGACTACTATCACGTCTTTTAGAGGTGTTTCATTAAACTTCATCGAATACCACGCCAACATCATTGAGTAAGTTCTTAAGGTAGAGGCCATAACCACTTTTCTCAAGCGGTGCGGCCAGTGCCAGTAGCTCATCGGCGGAGATATATCCCATGCGATAGGCGACTTCCTCAGGGCAGGCAATTTTTAAACCCTGGCGCTCCTCCACTACGCGAATAAAATTGGCGGCATCGAGTAGCGAGTTGTGCGTACCCGTATCGAGCCAGGCGGTACCTCGGCTCATAAGTTCTACCTGAAGATCGCCCCGCTCCAGGTAGACTTTGTTCAGGTCGGTGATCTCCAGCTCTCCCCGGGGAGACGGCTGAATGCTTTTGGCGATATCCACAACATCATTGTCGTAAAAATACAGGCCTGTGACCGCGTAATGCGATTTAGGCTCAGCGGGCTTTTCCTCGATATCCAGAGCGATACCATCGGCGTTGAAGTTGACTACGCCATAGCGCTCAGGATCCTGTACATAATAGGCGAATACCGAGGCGCCGGTGTCGCGCATGGCAGCGCTTTTGAGTTTTTTGCTGAATCCGCCACCGTAAAAAATATTGTCACCCAGAACAAGGCTAGCCGGGGATCGCCCTATAAATTCTTCGCCGAGGATAAAAGCCTGCGCCAGTCCGTCGGGGCTGGGCTGTACGGTATAGCTGATATTTATTCCCCAGTGACTGCCATCGCCGAGCAGGTCGCTGAAGGCCTGTTGGTCTCTGGGTGTCGTTATCACCAGGATATCTCGAATACCAGCCAGCATCAGTGTCGCCAGGGGGTAGTAAATCATAGGTTTGTCGTAGATAGGCATCAGCTGTTTGCTGACGGTACTGGTAAGGGGGTGCAGCCGTGTACCGGAGCCTCCCGCCAGAATGATGCCCTTGTATGCTGTGGTGGACATAGGTCGTTATCCAGTGCGGTAAAAGGCGGCATTATACGCCGCTACGGGGGCAAAATACGACCTCAGGCCGCATTAGGGCTCGTTTCAGCGATCTTGAGATGGGCTGGCTTTTTACTCGGTAACTGATTAAAATGTAGCCCCTTTTTCAGGTGTCTGGCACGACTGAAGAGCGTGTTTGAACACTTGTGAGCATGAATCCAGGTCGCGTCAGACCCAGAGCAAAAACCCGAGAGGACGCCCCCATCAGGCACCCTGAGACAAATCAGACTGCGCCAGCCTTGGCTGCGGAAATCAGTTCGCCCCAGACTTTATTGTCTCAGGAGCGGCCGGCACAGCGGCGCTCATTGCGTATCGCCCTACTGGGCTATCGCAGTCAGCCCTATGGAGGCGGTCAGGGTGTATACCTGAAATACCTCAGTAAAGCGCTTGTGGAGGCCGGTCACAAGGTAGATGTGATCTCTGGCCCACCCTACCCGCACCTTGACCCGCGGGTGCCGCTCATAAAGCTCCCCAGCCTGGATTTATTTGAAAATGGCCTGAGCTCACTGCGTCCCAATCACCTGCGCTCTTGGACCAACATCCTCGAGTGGACCAGCAAGCTCACCGGTGGCTTTGCCGAGCCCTATACCTTCGGTCGTCGTGCTGTTAAATATCTGAAAGAGCATGGTCACAACTACGATTTGATCCACGATAACCAGAGTTTGAGTTACGGCATGCTGGAAATACAGGAGATGGGCCTACCCCTGGTGACCACGCTGCATCACCCCATTACCAGTGATTTACGAATAGCCTTGAATGCGGCGCGCAACTGGTACGAGCGTATTTTGATCCGCCGATGGCACTCCTTTTTGAATATGCAAAAAAAGGTCGTCAAGCAACTGCACAATATTGTGACTGTGTCGGATTGCTCCAGGCAGGACATTGCCTCGGATTTTGGAATACAGCCCGCTGGAATCAGTCTGGTCCACAACGGAATTGACACGGACCAGTTCAGGCCTCTGCCTGAGATTGCACGCCGGCCGCGAATGTTGATGGCTACCGCATCGGCTGATGCTCCGTTGAAGGGTTTGCGATACTTGCTCAAAGCCTATGCCAAATTACTCACTAGCTATCCGGATCTGGAATTGTTGTTGGTTTCCAAGCCCCAGCCTGGCGGCAAAACGGAACGTCTGGTGAGGGCTCTGGGCATTAAAGATAAGGTTAAGTTTGTCAGTGGCATCAGTACGGAGCAGATGGTGCGCTATTACGCTGAGGCGACAGTCGCCGTTGTGCCCTCGGTTTATGAAGGGTTTGGTCTGCCAGCCGGAGAGGCGATGGCCTGCGCAGTGCCGGTAGTGTCGACGGATGGCGGAGCTTTGCCAGAAGTGGTGGGTGATGCCGGTGTTATCGTACCCGCTAAAAGTGTCAAAGCACTGGTTGGCGCCATAACAGACCTATTGGAGAATCCTCAGCGCCGTGAAGAATTGGCGAAAAAAGGGCGGCAGCGTATTCTCGACGAATTTTGTTGGCAGGTGTGTGCCGGCCAAATGACTGACTATTACGAACAGGTTTTGAACGATGCAAACGGTTGATTTTCGGTATTTTCCCCTCGAATCCGGTGACGTGGTACTGGACCTGGGTTGCGGTGAAGGCCGTCACGTTATCTCTGCTTATATAGAAGGCGAAGTGCAGTCTGTGGGAGTGGATTTATCCCTGCAGGACCTGCAGACAACGCGAGCCAAGTTTGAAGATTTCAATGAGCCAGATAATGCAGCCAAATCATTTGGTCTGTCTTCAGCGAATGCACTGGCATTGCCTTTCGCCGACAACAGTTTTGACAGGGTTATTTGCAGTGAGGTGTTAGAGCATATCCCTGATTATCAGGGTGCTCTCAAGGAAATCGAACGTGTTTTGAAACCCGGTGGCCTGTTCTGCGCGAGTGTTCCGCGTAGTTGGCCAGAAAAAATATGCTGGGCGCTCAGTGATGCCTACCATCAGGTGGTGGGCGGTCATTTACGTATTTTCCGTGCCGGGAAGCTGCGCTCCGAGATCGAGGGCCTGGGCTTTCGGCACACACATCGACATTGGGCACATGCGTTGCACGCGCCCTACTGGTGGTTACAGTGTTTGTTTTGGGATACCAAGGAAAACAATTGGCTGATATCTCAATACCATCGGTTTTTGGTATGGGACTTGATGGATCGACCGGCATTCACTCGAATTCTCGAGCGTCTACTCAATCCAATTATGGGAAAAAGTGTCGTGATGTACTTTCGTAAGGAGGTTGTTTGATGAGCGGTCTTTACCTCAGTCGCGGTTTGTTTCCCGAGGAATTTCTTCGCCCAACCGTACAATTTATATTGGATGTTCAACAGCCTACTGGAGAAATCCCCTGGTTCGAGGGTGGGTATACCGATCCCTGGGACCATGTTGAAGCCGCAATGGGTCTGTCTATTGGCGGTGAATACGATGCCGCAAGGCACGCCTACCAGTGGCTATTTGATCGTCAACTGGACGATGGCAGTTGGTGGGCATCTTACCGCGGAGAAACGGTTGATAACCCCGAAAGACGTGAGACCAATTTTGTGGCTTACGTCGCTACGGGGGTGTGGCACCACTTCCTGGTGTCGGCTGACCTCGAATTTTTGCAAGCGATGTGGCCGATGGTTGATAAGGCACTGGCTTTTGTTTTGTCTTTGCAAACCGAATACGGCGACATTCACTGGGCGGTGGAAGCCAACGGAGAGCCCAAAGGCGATGCACTTGTAACGGGCTGTAGCTCTATCTATAAGAGCCTGGAGTGCGCAAACAATATAGCGGTTACTCTTGGGGAGTCGCGGCCTCAATGGGCCCAGGCCCGAGAGAATCTTGGCGACGCATTGCGTAACAAACCTGAGCGCTTTGATAGAACCTGGGAGAGCAAATCACGCTATTCCATGGATTGGTTTTACCCGGTGCTCACCGGTGTACTGAGTGAGCCTGAGTCACGTGCAAGGCTTGCCGCTCGCTGGGATGAATTCGTGGAGGACAAACTCGGCTGCCGTTGCGAAAAACAGGAACCCTGGGTAACCATCGCTGAATCTTGTGAACTGGTGATGGCGCTGCTGGCGGCGGGTGATCGCGCGCGCGCCGTTGAGGTCTATAGCTGGTTGCATCAGTGGCGCACCAGTAATGGTTCCTACTGGACCGGATATCAGCTTGTCGAAGATTTATTGTGGCCGGATGAAAAGCCCACCTGGACGGCTGGCGCCATTTTGCTGGCGGCCGATGCGCTTACCGAACACACAGCGGCATCTGGTTTGTTTACCAAAGTTCAGTTATTGGATGTAGCGAACAGCGAATTGGGCGAACGGCGACTCTTGGTTGATTGAGTTTGCTGCGGCGATCCCTTACAGGCGCCGCAATACACCTAAACTATTTACCCTTACTAAAAGTTCAAACAACCCTGACGCAAGTGCCATCTTATAAATGGCATTCGGTGCCTGGCCTCCTTTGTACGGATCGGGATATATGTCATGAATGGCCAGCAGGCCGCCGCGTTTCAAGTGTGCGCTCCAGCAGCGATAGTCTGTCAAAGCAGCGTCCAGGCTGTGTCCTCCGTCGATAAAAACCATGCCGAGGGGCGTGTGCCAGTTGCGCGCTGCGGCTTCGGAGCCCGCTACAACAGGCACCACGGTTTCATCGAGACCGGCTCTGTGAATATTGCGCCTGAATTCTCTGAAAGTATCCATCAAGCCAACACCCTGATCGTACAGATCCGGATCGTGGAAAAACTCTCCCAGCTGGTGTTCCTCTGAACCTCGGTGATGGTCCAGAGCGAATACTGTACTGTTATTCGCTTGGCATGCCAGACCCAGATAGATGGTAGATTTACCGCAGTAGCTGCCTATTTCCAATACCGGCCCGATGCTGCTGCCTAGCATTGCGTAGTCATATAGGGCCTGGGCTTCATCCTCTGCAAGAAAGCCCTTGATGTCGTCGATGTTCGCTGGAAGTCCTTGGATCATAATATCAATCTTGTCGGGGTACTGTGGCAGGGGAAAGTAGCGGTTTTAGGGGAGCAAGGCAAGTATCTGCGGCGCGCCTTGGGTTGTTATGTGGCCGTGTTATGATGAAAATTCCATGCCAGAGCCGCTCATCCGGCGGTGGTTTTTTTATGAGGTACAGCAAACGATGAAACTCACTATGCCGCGCTTTGATCGTGCGAAGGTCCTTGTGATTGGCGATATTATGCTGGATCGCTATTGGCAGGGGGGGACATCCCGTATTTCTCCCGAGGCGCCCGTGCCTGTGGTGAAAGTCGAACAGATCAATGATCGCCCCGGCGGTGCGGGTAACGTGGCCTTCAATATAGCTGCGCTAGGCGCCGGCGCCACCTTGCGCGGCTTTACCGGTGATGATGAGATGGCTGATTCCCTGCAAGACATGCTGCATGGTGCGGGCGTGAGTTGCGTCTTCCATCGGGTGGCGGACCATCCCACCATTACCAAGCTCAGAGTGATTAGCCGTCAGCAGCAATTGATCCGCCTGGACTTTGAGGAATCGGGTTTGGCAGGGGAGGGATCGGATTTAGAGCAGAATATCGAAACATATCTCGAGCACTGCGGAGCGCTTGTTTTATCTGACTATGCCAAGGGTGCCCTACAAAACCCCGGCGCTATGATAGCGGCGGCAAAAGCGGCTGGTGTTCCTGTATTGGTCGACCCAAAGGGTACTGATTTTGCCCGGTATCGCGGCGCCACTATCATGACGCCGAATCTACACGAATTTGAAGCTGTTGTTGGGCCTTGCGAAACCGAGGATGAGCTGGTTGCCAAAGGCGAAGAGCTAATGCGGGAACTGGCCTTGGGTGCTTTGCTGGTAACACGCGGCGAACACGGTATGACCTTGTTGCGCCCGGGTGAAGAAGAGTTTCATTTGCCCGCCAGGGCGCGTGAAGTATTTGATGTAACGGGTGCCGGTGATACCGTGATAGCAGTTTTAGCTGCGGCAGTAGCGGCCGGAGAAGAATTGCCTCAAGCCGTTGCGTTGGCCAACACCGCGGCCAGTATCGTTGTAAGTCAGCTGGGCACTGCAGCTGTGAGCGCGCCGGAATTGCGCCGCGCTATTCAGGTGGATCAGGGGTCAGAGCGCGGTGCAGTTACGCTGGGCCAATTGCAGATTGCTGTTGCCGACGCGCGCAGTCACGGTGAAAAAGTGGTTTTTACCAATGGCTGTTTCGATATTATTCACGCGGGACATGTGGGTTATCTCGAGCAGGCAAAAGAATTGGGAGATCGTCTGATTGTTGCGATTAACAGCGATAAATCGGTTCGCAAACTTAAGGGTAGAGGCCGACCGATAAATCCGCAGGACCGCCGAATGGCGGTACTGGCAGGTCTTGAAGCGGTTGATTGGGTGGTGTGTTTTGAAGATGACACCCCCGAACCTCTGCTGCACGCGCTAAAACCTGACGTTCTGGTAAAGGGCGGTGACTACGATAAAGAGGGCGTGGTTGGCTGGGAAATCGTTGAAGCGTACGGCGGTGAAGTCAGGCCAGTGGGTTTTGTCGATGACCTGTCGACTACCGCTATCGTCAGCAAAATAAAAAGCGGCGACTAGTATCCCGCCACGGCGAATGGCACTTATTTAAGCTCATCGTTGGTCGTTTTTGGGCCGCGGACTGCGGTGTCAGGCCCGTTATCAGTTGGAACCCCACGCCTTTTAACGGGCCTGACACCACAGCCTGCTGCACTGTGCGTCCCCACGGTTGGTTTATCCCGCGAACTAGCCACGCCAGTGGGTGTTAACC
>JBALVT010000145.1:0-11466 GCA_036961345.1 Halioglobus sp. | reverse complement strand
CAGAGATAGATATCAATTTCGATAAGGTTCTTGGGCTTGAAGAGAGCGGCACGACAGCGTTTCTGAGCTACCAGTGGCGGTTCAAGGAAAAGTGGTCCGTTTCAGCTCTTTACTCGAAAATGGATCTCGATGGAGGCAAAATTGCCACCAGAGACTTCAACTATGACGGTGAGGAGTACACTGCCGGTGTGCGCTTGGAAACTGACTTTGGCCTGGATACCTACCTGGTTGCAGTGAATTATTCTCTGGTAAGAGACGATCGAAAGGAATTCGGCCTCGGGTTCGGCCTTCATGCCTTTGATATAGAATCAAAAATTGGAGTAGCGGTAGGCGTGGACGGACAAGAGGCAGCGGGTACGCGGACAAACACTGAGCTCACGGCGCCGCTGCCAAATGTACGTGGCTACGGCACCTATATGATTACCGACAGGTGGGAGATATCTGCAGCACTGGGATGGCTGAGCTTTAACTACGATGACTACGAAGGCGATTACCTGTATTTGACTGCCTTTACAGAATACCGCATTACCGAACGTTTTGGCATTGGTCTGTCATATCAGGCGGCCGAGATTGATGTGGCCCACGACGACAGTAGCGGCAGGGAAGAGTTTAATGTCGATCTTCTTGGGCCGAGCCTTTACCTGACCTATGGTTTCTGAAATTTGCTTGCGGATTTAGCCTGAACGGTTCGATTTTTTGATGTGTTCATTCGCTATCTAGCTGTATAAAGCTTTTACTGGAATTGTCCGGTAAATCCTTGCTGCGATGGCGCAGTGTCATATGAAAATGTTGGACAAAATAATAGGTGTGCCTGAAGCGATGATGAAACAACCCTTACACGCAGTTCTAGTTGCCCTGCTAATGGCCGTTCCCCAGATAGGTTTGGGCGACGCCAAGCGCGGCGAAATACAACATGACGCAGAGCATTACATGCTTCTGGCGCAGCACGGCGATCGCTGGGCGCAGGAAGACGAAGTTATTGCCGCCAAATTGGCGCAAGTACGTGAGGCCAATGACGGTAGACGCCCAAATATTCTTTTTGTTCTGATAGATGATGTAGGCTTTGGTGAGATGGGCGACCCCGTACTGAACCACGTGCGCGGAACGACCACCCCGAATATCAATGCTTTCGCCCGAGAAAGTCTGACATTCTCCCGTATGTACTCTGAACCCACTTGCACGCCTACGCGTACTTCCTTGCTGACAGGGCGCCTGCCGGTGCGTAGTCATATGCTGGAGCCCAAAATTGTGCCACCTGAAGGCACTGGCTTGCATAAAGATGAAGTTACCCTGGCCGAGCTGTTGAAAAAAGAGGGTTACAACACCGCGCACATAGGCAAGTGGCACCAGGGGGATATTGAACAGGCCGCACCTCACAATCAGGGTTTTGATACAGCCAGCTACCCCCTCCATAACCAGGCGACATTCAACTTCATGACCAACGAGTCCGAGGATGATCGTCTGTCAAATAATTATGCAGATCGAGAGACCTTGCCCAACTACCGTATGGACAAAAATTTCCGCCCCGCTGGCTGGGTGCTGGGCGTTGATGCCGTGGCAGGAGAAGATGCCCACGAGTGGGGTGTGGAGGCAGGCAAGCCATTGGATTTTGCCTACTACGATGCGCTGAATGAACGCTACAAGAAACAGGCGATAGAAAAGTTAACCCAGCTGGCGGCAGAGGATGAGCCATTTTTTCTCAACTACTGGCCTCAAATTCCAGTCAATTTCACCCGCAGGAACAGGACATTCACTACCGCTAATGGCGGCACCTGGGTTGAAAGCATGACCGATCTCGACACGCACTTGGGTGACCTGCTTGCAACGCTGGAAAAAACCGGTGATGCGGACAACACCGTGGTGGTTATCATGAGTGACAATGGCCCCATGTTTCAGGCTATGCCTGACTCCGGCTATTCTCAAATGGTGTTCCGCGGCTTTAAGGGGGATACCCTGGAAGGGGGTGTTCGTGTGAATGCTTATGTCCGCTGGCCTAATGTCATACCAGCCGACACCTTTGCCGGGGACATCGTTTATTCGGGTGATTGGTATACCACGCTGGCGACTATCGCACAGGCGGATAAACATATACCCCGCGATCGGGTGGTCGATGGTGTAAATCAGACTTCATTGCTTTTGAACGGTGACGAATTTGGCCGCCGTGACTATCATCATGTCTACGAGGGGCCGCATTTGAAGGCCACGATTAAGGAGCAATTTAAGGCACATTGGCCTGCGCCAGGGTCTCCCGGCTTTGCGTTGCCTGTTTTCGACCTCTACAGGGACCTCAAAGAGACCAAGCCCCTGCTAGCTACTGGTATGTGGTCAGTCGCGTACTTCCCTGATATGCGGGAGCGTCATATGGCGTTGAAGAAGAAATTTCCCGATCGCGGGGAAACTCGAGGTAAGCCTTATGAAGGTATCGCTGACCTGCGGCCAGAGACCGAGGCGCTATTGGAGTATTATTACACGGCGCAGAAAGCAGCCGGGCGCTGAGGTGCGGCCAACTCTACTGGGGCACTTAAGTGCCCGTAATGAAGCTGTTTAACTTCTCGTTCGCTTTGCTGCTCGTTTTGTTTTCAATTCAAGCCACGTCTGCTCAGGCGGAGATGGAAAATAGTGCGGATGCGACCCGTCACGGGGAGCATTTTCACAAAAACGTGGCGGGTGTCGTGCTAGGCATTACCCACGCAGGGCGCCGGAAAAATGGGCCCGCCCTCGCGCTGGAATATGAACGTCGTTTCAATGAGTCGTTTGGTGTAGGCGGTATAATCGAGTACACAGGCGGTGATGCCGAAGTATGGGTGGCTGCGATTCCGTTTGCCTATCATACCGGCCACTGGAAGTTCTATGTGGCACCTGGTGTCGAAGACGGCCATCACGGAACCGAAGAGCTTGTACGTCTGGGAGGAGAGTATGCCTTTGAACTATCGAGTGGATGGGAGGTGGCTCCTCAACTGAATGTAGATTTTGTCGATGGTGATGAAGTTTTGATCTTCGGCGTTTTATTCGCTCGCGGTTTTTGATTGTTCTGCCAGAGCGAGGTGGCATGTTTCCGGATGAGTAGTTACAAAAATTATTGCTCCGGGTCCTTTCTCGATAGTCGGAAACTCATTATTATCGGCCTCTTCGCAGCGCTGTCTACCGCGGTGATCGCAGATGATGAAAATGCCTCCAACCCCTTGTCCAAGGTTAAAAATACGGATATTCGCCTCGATTATTTTGACCTTGGAGATGCGGGTGATCGTACCGAATACACGCTCGACGGTGCCTTTATGGCAAGTGACAAGCTGAAAATAAAATATGAAGCAAACTACTGGGACACGAATACCGGCGGTCGCAGCGAACAGGACTGGGAGAGTTTTCACCTCAAGGGAATTTATTTCCCCAGTGAGGGCAAGTGGGGCGATACGCCCTATCGGACATCAGTCGGCCTGGAGTGGATCAAGAGCTTCGATAACGCGGATATTGGTATCGGCTCCGACGCCGATATTCTGTCTCCTTTCGGTGGTGTCGCCCTGAAAATGAATGACAGTCTGACGCTAATTCCCCTGGTGCAACACTACACTGAATACAGTGGAGATGAGGTCGATATTACTGCCGGACGACTGATAGGGCTGTGGAGTTTGGCCGACGGATACTGGTGGAAGCTCGACGCCAGAGTTCCCTATGACTGGAACAATCACGTTATTCCCGCCAGCACGGAGGTACAGTTCGGAAAAATGCTGGGTCGCAGTTTCGGTATTTATGGAGAGGGCCTCGTTGGGCTAGGTAGCGACCGCTCTTACGATTGGGGAATCGGTTTTGGCCTGCGTTTTGTATACTAGCTGTATCACTGCTCATAATATTAGAGACTAATTACAGACCTATATCCGCTTGGGATTCGTTGACCAAAGGCGTTAGCCGCTGGTAACCGCTGCGGATGATTGCTTTTGGGTTCGATCGGTCTTACCTGTAAACTGTATGAATATGTCTTTTGGGTTGAGAGGGAAGAAACTATGACCTATCGTGTTGTGCAATGGGCCACCGGCAATCTTGGGCGTGCGGCTATTGAAGGTATTGTGTCTCACCCTGAGTTGGAGCTTGTAGGTGTTTGGGTACACAGTGACAGCAAAGTAGGCAAGGATGCGGGTGAACTCGCTAGACGACCGGATCTGGATACGGGTGTTAAAGCAACTGGAGATATTGACGCCTTGCTGGCTCTGCGGCCAGACTGCATTCTTTATAGCCCACTAATGCCCGATGAAGAGCAGATTATAAGGTTCCTGGAATCCGGTATTAATGTTGTCACCCCGCTGGGCTGGTTCTATCCCAAAAATCTGAATACCAGTGCCCTTGATGCCGCCTGTGCAGCAGGTAACACGACTCTACATGGTACTGGCATTCACCCCGGCGGTGTTACCGAGAAGTGGCCGCTCATCATGTCGGGTTTTTCCCGCGATGTAACCTATGTCAGTTGTGAAGAGTACTCCGATTGTCGAACCTACGGCGCTCCCGATGTTCTTCACGATATTATGCTGTTTGGCAAAACTCCCGAAGAAGCGAAGGACAGCTTTATGTTGCAGTTCCTTGGCGCTGGCTTTGGCCAATCGGTACATATGATTGCGGATGCTATGGGCTTTGTGCTGGACGGGCCTTTACAGGCTACTCACGATATCGCACTAGCCACTGCACCTATTGACACGCCAATGGGGATTATAGAGCCAGGTTTACTGGCGGCTCAGAGATTTCGCTGGCAAGGATTGGTCGATGGCACTCCGGCGATCAAGGCAGAGACAAACTGGTACATGGGCACAGAAAATATTGAAGCTGACTGGTTCGATGCCAAACGCATTGAAGAGAAGGGGGAATGCTTCGCCATGACAGTGGAAGGAGACCCCCCCGTGTATGTTACTACCCACGGCGTACATCCTACCCGTGATATGGATTGGGTCGAAGTACAGAAGCGCAATCCCGGCATGGTAGCGACGGCGATGCATTGCGTGAACAGCGTTCCCGTGGTTTGTGAAGCATCGTCAGGTATAAAAACCTATCTGGATTTGCCGATGGTGGTGGGCAAGGCCAAAGTTAGCAAAAAAACTGTTCGAAATTGATAGAATCGGCTTATCAATACATATAGGCGTCCCCGGTTCCGGCTAGGCGCCCCCCAGCAGATATCATTTCGTAAGCGGTCTGGCTCTACTTCAGATTCAACCTTAGTCTCCGCGATATCGAAGATCTGCAGTCACCCAGGAACGGCGCAGCGGTTCCTGGGGGCTCATGCAGCGGTTTCAAATCACTTTAATCTGGGTCGGCACTTGGTTTGAGCTGAGCACTATAGGAATCTCAGGGTGGGTGCGTTTACAGAATGGGAAAGGGCGGTTGCTTGATTATCACCAGCTGAATTTCCCTCACCTCAACTACTTAACTTGGCAGAACCTCACCGTGTTATGCGAAGAAAAAACGGTCCACCAGGTCTTTTCCATTGTTTCTGACCCTGATGACGGGGTTGTAGGTACTGGGGTTACCGTGATAAAAAGTAAGGGGGGCGCCCTGTGGGGCGCGATTGGTCTATGAAAAGGTTCGCTACAATTAGCGCCTCATAACTGCTCTTTTGCGTATATTTCCGCTCGCGGTTTGGATGCACCACGTGGTCAGCCAGAAATCCCAGGGAGTCGAGCTTATAGTATGAATGTCGGTCGGGTTGCGTTTGTCTTCGCTCTTATTGCGATTCTCGGCGCTTGTGTCAAAGAGAGTCCGTATGAAGACCATATCGTGCAGGCCAAACAATTCATCGCCAGTTCCGAATACGATTCGGCAGTCGTCGAATTAAAAAGCGCACTGCTTAAAAACCGCAAATCCGCTGAAGCTCGCTGGTTGTTGGGAAAGGTCTACTACGAAGTGGGGGACCTACCCTCCGCCGAAAAAGAGTTGGGGAAATCGCTAGATTTGGGTTGGTCGCCAAGCGATGCTGTCCCCCTCCTTGCTGAAACACTCCTCATTCAAGGAGAGTATGACCGGGTGCGGACACTGACCAAAGCGGGGCTGGATTCGCCTGCTCAGGCAAGTTTGCTATCTACCAAAGCCCTTGTAGCCAAAGAGCAGGGTAAGCGCTATAACGCTATTACATTGGTCAATTCAGCACTGGAACAAGAACCTGAATCCGTGCCCGCATTGTTGGCAAAAGCCCGGATTCTAGTTGGTGAGGGTGATTTCGCTGGCGCAGAAATCGTGCTGGAAAACGTCATGCCACAGGAGTCGGAAAACGCAGCTGCCTGGAGCGTGATGGGCGACATAGAAATCGGGCTGAAAAAACCTGAGGCGGCACTTGAAGCATACGACAACGCTATAAATCTCCAGAGGAATGACTACGCTACCCTCTTCAAGCGCGCCTTGCTTTATCTGCAGCTGGAGAACTTCCAGGCCGCTCAGGTCGACACGACAGCGTTATTACGTGTCGAACCACAGCAACCTGGAGCAAATTATGTGCAGGGCCTGATTCACTTCCAGGCGGGAAAATATGAAGATGCAATTACGCCGCTTTGGATCGGGGTAAGCGATTTCAAACGATACCCTTTGACGTTGTTTTTCCTGAGTTGTGCTCAACTGATGACGGGCAGTATCGAGCAGGCGTCTGGCCTGGCTGCAGACTTCCAGGAACTGGTGCCGGATAGTATTCGAGGCCGTAAACTGCTGAGTTATATTTATTTGCAGCAGGGCAAGTACGATGATGTGTGGTTGTTGCTTGATCCAGTGTTACGCGCAAACGCAGATGATGTAGACGCACTGAAACTCCTCTCAAGTGCGATGCTGCTGGACAGTAGAGTCAATGAAGGTTTTGGTTATTTGGAGAGCTTAGCTCGGCAGGACTCCGCTAATTCATTTGCCCGGATTACGTTGGGGCAAGGTCGATTACTAGGTGGGGACAGCGATGATGCCGCGCAATATCTGGAAACGAATTTGGAGCTAGGTCCAGACTTTCAGCACGACGATATTCTCAATGTCATGCGTCATATGCATGACCAGGATTATGAGTCTGCAGTAGTAGAGGCTCAGTCTCACCTTGTACGTAATTCCGCCAGCATCATCTCCCTTAACCTGCTGGGTCTCGTTTACCAATCAGCTGAGCTGGACGACAAAGCTCGAGAGTTGTTTGGGAAAGCGCTGACCGCGGATAGTGGTGACCCTGGAGCAAATCACCATCTGGCGCAAATGGCGATTCTGGAAGGGGATCTGTTGGCCGCGCGCCAGTACTATAAAAAAATTCTCGAATCTGACAAACGTAATTTTTTTGCCCTAATCCAATTGGCGCTTTTGGATGAAAAGGAGGATAAGGGCGATCTGGTTGTATGGCACTTGCAGCAAGCAATCATGGCGCAGGGCCTGGCTCTAGAGCCGAGACTCCTATTGGGTCAATATCATCTCAGCCAGGGTCAGCCGGAAAAAGTTGGTCTACAGTTTGCAGATTTACGGGAAATCCAGCAACAGTTGCCGCAGGTACTGCAGCTCAAAGCTCTGGCTAAGCTTGCAAAAGAAGAAAAGGCCCTCAAAAGAAACCGGCAAGAAGCGGTGGCACGGCATAAGGCCAAGCACAGTATGGATTTTGATCTGGATACCTTGGGTCGACGGTTAATCGTGCGTAAGGTGCGCCAGATGGCACCGGCCTATGGTTTGGATCCAAATATGGTATTGGCTGTTATCCAGGCGGAATCCAATTTCAACCCGGGGGCCAGATCACCCGCTAATGCGGTCGGACTGATGCAATTGATACCGGCCACAGCGGCCCGTTTCGGCGTCCGCGATCGCTCTAACCCCGTACAGAATCTCCGTGGAGGTATGGCCTACTTGAGATGGCTGCTGTCTTTTTTTGAGGGCGACCTGTCTCTTGCGTTGGCGGGTTACAACGCCGGCGAGGGGGCCGTGACGAAGTACCTGGGAATTCCACCCTACCCGGAAACACAAAACTATGTTCGAAAAATCTTGCGATCTTATGGCAGGAACAGGCACCCTCCGGTAAAACGGGTGGTGAAACCGACGCGGTTTATGCCTGAGATCAGGGCTAAACAAGCCCGTCGCATATAACCGTTCAAAATATGCAATGCAAGCCGGTGGGGAAGGGGGCGCGAGCGGTTATTGAAGATCTGCTCGGCATCACTGTCAGTCGTGAAGCGATCAGGCTCTGGTGTATTAAGTTCGGTGCACTAAACGCTCGAAGAATGAGTAGCAGGCGTCCAGGGTGCGAGAGCGAGGGATGCGTACATTCAAATCAGTTAGGCAGGCTTAGCAGGGTTAAGCTGTCACAACCTCGTCAACACATGCCACATCACGGTGCTCGCCAGTAAAATTAGGATAACGCCAAAAACGCGATCGATGATCGCTGCGCTGTTGCGCAAGCGTGCAAGAAAGGATTTTCGGCTGATCAGTGTGGCCACCACTGCATACCAACACATGTCGGTTATTCCCACCGTGGCAACCATGATCCACTTTTCCTCCCAGCCTGATTCCGGGCGTAGAAACTGACTGAATAGCGCGAGCATGAAGATGGCGAGCTTCGGGTTTAGGAAGGCAACCAGAAAGCCGCTCACGATCGGCGAATGACTTGTGGCGTCTTCGTTTCCGGTTAATGCGGGACCACTCGAGCGGCGCAGGGATTTTATGCCCAGATACAGCAGATACAGCGCCCCGAGAAACTGCAGAGTGAGGTAAATTGCCGGAGTACGGGTGAGAACCACCGCCAGGCCGGCGACGGTGAGCAAGCCGTACAGTGCCACACCGAAGCCGTGTGCAATCGCACTGGCATAGCCGGCGCTGTGGCCGCCATGCAGCGTGCTACGCATTACCACTGCCAGGCTGGGACCCGGTGACATCGCTCCCAGCAGGCAGATGCTAAAAAGGGATAGCCAAAAACTCAGCTCCATGATCTGCTCTATTTCTTGATTTTCGAATCCAGCAGTATAGTGACTTTTGTCCGAATGGGGCAGGGTGGCTGATACCGATACCCAGGGAATATATGTTAGTACTGAATGATGGGAGCCTTGCCGACCCATGTATCGTCGGACAACATTTGTATCATAGCGTGAGCGCAGTCGGCGAAGGTGATCTTTGACATACCACTAAACGCGTTAAAACCCAAACGGTATTCTTCCCTTTTTGTGCCGTGTTTCATTTGTAGTGGGCGAATTCCAAGCCAGCATAAATCTTTGTTCTGATCCAGCAGGGCCAGTTGATGCTCCTTGTCTGTATGTCGATGATTGAGAAAATTCTCGGAATACCAACGTACGAATTTTGCGCCAAAGGTGATGACATCGTCCTCCAGTATATTGCTGCCGCCACCGCACCAGACCAGCCTGGGTATATTGTTTTTCCTCATTGCCTCAAGGATGTGTCTAGTGACATCTGTACACAGGTCCTGGGGTGAGGTTTTTTCATCTACACCAATAGCAAACAATATTGCGTCGGTACCTTGCGGTATCGCAGTTATTACATCATCAAATGAAAGTGCATCGCCTTCGATAATGGTAACCAGTTTTTTGGCATTATCAGGCAGTTTATATGGGCTGCGCACGAGAACGGTCACATCATGACCCGCATCCAGGCATTGTTGCAGGCATTCCTGACCCAGGCTCCCGGTGGAACCCAAAAGAGTGATTTTCATAATGTCGATTTTCCTCTATTAATATAGAGTATAGCGCGGCGTGCCCATACCAAAAACCGGTTCTGAAAAGTAAACTCACCGGAACTGGTAGAATCAGAGCAGGAATACATACAGCCGCCACCGATTCCCACCCGGAGTCCATGCCTATAGTAAGTGGAAGCCTGAAGGACAGCACGAGGGATAGGGTCAGGTCTATCCGAATTTTGGGACTTCGTTAGTGGTTTATTCTGGCTGTACTACCGATTCAATATCAGCCATCGAAATGTTGAAGGCTTACTAGTCCAACGTGGCATCACTGTGAGCCGTGAGGCCATCCGCCTTTGGTGCATCAGTACCATTTTTATCACAGGGACATTCTCTAACACCTGACATATACTTTAAATGGTAACTTTGTCGGGCTGTCAAGTCTTGATCGTTGACACTGCAGGCCGGTGGAGCAAGGAATAATGAGGTAGCAATTGAGAGCGACAGGATGCGTGATTTTTTTGCCGAACTGAAACGACGTCATGTTTATCGTGTGGCGGTCTATTACGCCGCAGCGGCATGGTTGCTGGTGCAGATTGCCGACATCATTCTGGAGAATTTCAACCAGCCTGAACGCATAATGCAGCTGCTGATTTTTTGCGCCGCGCTGGGTTTCCCCCTGGCACTTATTCTGGCCTGGATTTTTGATGTCACCCCGGATGGGGTCAAGCGCACCGATGTCCTGGGTAGCGTCACTGAGGACAACGTGACCGCCAGCTCGGGTGAACGTCCTGGCATTGTGGTATTGCCCTTCCAATTTTTTTCCGATCAACCGCTCGATGAGATTGTCAGCAACGGATTCACTGAAGACCTGACAACATTGATGGCCCGTGTCCCAGGATTCTTCGTTATTTCCCGGAACACCGCCTTCACCTACAAGGATCAAATGAAGGACCTGCGCGAGATCGGTAGTGAGCTGGGGGTACGCTATCTGCTTGAGGGTAGTTTGCGCAGAATTGGTGAGCAGGTTCGCGTCACGGCGCAGTTGATAGACGCCGAGACGGGGAGTCACTTGTGGGCAGAACATTACGATACCCCCGGTGATCAGTTAGCTCAGGTTCAGGACGCGCTCATAGACGGCATAGCCGTGAGGTTAGGTGTCGAACTGGCCAGAGCGGAGTTCAAACTGGCGAGCCGAAAACCACCCAGTGTTAGAGATGCCTGGTCACTTTATCAGAGCGCTAAAGGTACGCTGATGTTTCACGGCTGGAGCGAAGATTCCATTAAAAAGGCGAGGGCGCAGTTGCGGCAGGCCATCGAACTGGATCCACTGTATGCGCCGCCGCAGGCCTACCTATCGCTGCTTTTGGCACTGGCTTACTGGATAAAGCTGGTGGATGATTTGCCCGCCGCACATGAGGAATCCATTGCGGCTGCCAATCGCGCCCTGGAGCTCGATTCGGGTTCATCCGAGGTTTTGGGTTATGCGGGCTGTGCATTTTCCGATCTTGGATACAAGAGCAGAGGCATTCCGCTGTTGGAAAAGGCGATAGAACTGGATGCATCAAATGCCCAGGCACGCGCTGCAATCGGTGCAGCTCAAATCGTCACCGGCGAATTGGAGAGTGGTATTGCTACTCTTAGTGAAGCTGTGAAAATAAGCCCCAAAGACCCAGGGCTGGCTATGTGGGCGACGATACTGTCTCTGGGCACCGGCTACAGTGGCCAGATGGAAAAGGCGCAAGAGTGGGCCGAGCTTGCCTACAAGTCCGACCCCCAATTTTTTCCTCCGCTAATACTTCTAGCCTGGATTCAGGGTTCGCGGGGGGAAACAGCGGCGGCTCAGGCCTCTCTGAACGAAGCTAAAC
>JBALVT010000144.1:0-11475 GCA_036961345.1 Halioglobus sp. | reverse complement strand
TTTGTCGGTTGGAGATTTGGCGCAGATCGTTGGTGTTTCTAAATCTGCCTGTTGGCGACGTATTCAGAAACTGGAGAAAGACGGCGTTATTCGATCCCGGGTGACCCTGTTGGATGCCGCTGCGCTGGATTTGTCGCTGACAGTCTTTATCTCCATTAAAACCAATCAGCACAACGAAAAGTGGGCCAAGAAGTTTAAAACCGTTGTGGAAGGGATTCCCGGCATTCTTGAGGTTTATCGCATGGGTGGAGAGGCTGATTATCTTCTCAAGGCGATCGTCAGTGATATGCCCGACTATGACAGGCTTTACAAGGAGCTAATCAGGGCAGATTTATTTGATGTGACATCGGGTTTTGTGATGGAAGAAATTAAGTACACAACTGAATTGCCGCTTTAGTGTGCTATTTGGAAGCGCGTTTTTACGGGCGCTGTGTAAGAGTTGTCTTAGGCTTGTTTTTCCAGCCCCTCCAAAAACGTGTGGCAACTGCTCTCTACCATTGAATTTATATCAACGTTAGGCAAAAATTTCTCTACCAGGTGGTTTATCGCTAATCCGCTGAGACCGTGCACCATCGCCCACAGTTTGGTCGCCAGATCTATAGGGTCGGTATTTGTTATTCCCTTGACCTTACACCAGTCCTGAACAGCACCTGAAAGCACATAAAAGCCGGAGGACTGAAGATTCACCTGGGGTGATTCCATTGCCTGTCTTCCAACTTTGCCCCACATAAGATCATAGTATTGGGGGTGGCCTGTCACGAAGCGAACATAATCCTGGCCCAGGGCGACGATACGCTCAGCGCTTCCAGGAGTATGTTTTGCCGCGGTGGTTTCCGACGATGCAGACAACGCCATAAACGCCACCCGGCAGACTGCTTCCAGTAACGCTTCCTTATCTTTGAAGTGTCGGTAGGGGGCGGCACTGCTTACGCCTGCTACTCTGGCCGCGTCTATCATGGCGAAATCTGTCGATCCGCTTTCCTCAATAAGGCTTGCAGCAGCGATTATCAAAGCATCGTGCAGGTTTCCATGATGATAACTATTACATTTTTCTGCTTTATTATTCATGTTGCTAACTGGCAAGTTCCCTTTGGTCTTCACTGATTGATGTTAAGTTTAAAGTGCGTGGTGCCCTGAGATGTTTGCTGCGATTAATAAGTGCAAACATTGGCGGCACGAGAAAAAACGAGACTATTGTGGAGAGTAACACACCCCCGGCGATAGCCATGGCAAAGGGCGGCCAAAACTGACTGCCTTCCAGAATAAGCGGAAGAAACCCGCCAAACGTCGTCACTGTCGTAGAGACGATATGTCGACTGGAATCCATTACCACGTTGCGTATAGCGTATAGGCTGCCGCGCATGGCGGCCTCATCGCGTTGTAAGGCGGTCATAATAATAATGGCGGCATTGATGGAGACGCCGATGGAACCAATCACGCCGATCATCGCTTGTACGCCAAAGGGGTAGCGAAAAATAGCCAGCGCTAACAGGCTAAGGCCCAGTGAGCAGATACACACAAGAAAGGCCACCGCTGATAGTCGCCAGGAATTAAAGGTGAGAACGATAGTGGCCAGAAGCGCTGAAATAATGAGTCCCAAAGGTGCCATAATCTGGTCGACAACAGTGGCCCGGGTGTCTGAATCCCCGCCAAATTTAAAGCGGTAGCCCTGGGGCAGCGGTATTGGATTGGCGGCAAGATCCGCCCGCAGTAGTTTTAAGGCCTCCTCGGGTAAAATCCCGCGCGTAAGATAAGCCTGCACTTTGTTGATTCTCTCGCCGTTGAATCGAGAAATGGGGCTGCTGGAGGGCACCCATTCTGCGGTGCCCAACGTCGCGAGCGATACCGCGGAGTTCAATGTGTTCCCATCGTGCGCATTGCCGGGAAGCGGAATACGCATACTGGCGATTTGGTCGGGGGTCGACCAGGCCGTCTCTGCAAGTCTTACTCGCACGGGAAGTCGCTCGGTGCCCTCAAGAACTTCTCCGCCCAGGCGACCGCGAAGATTGGCATCCAGTGTATCGGCGACGTCGGTTAGCTGTAACCCGGAGAGTCGAAGTTTATCCTGGTCGAGCTTAAAAACCATTTTTGGCGCGCCGCTGGATAAGCTGGCCGCGGTCTGGGTGACGTCGGGCAGTCGTTCTAGTCGACTCCGAAACTGCTCTCCGAGCGTCTTTAAAACGGTCAGGTTTGGTCCGTACAATTCGATTTCCAGCGGCGCAAAAACCGGGGGCCCCTGGTCCATGCCGCGGACAATAACGCGCGCCTCCGGGAATAGGGTATTTAGCTCAAGTTGCAAATCTCGAATCAACTGGTCTGTTTGATTTTCATCCGTGGTTAGAATGAGCGCTTCGGCCCAGCTGGCTATGCCCTCCCTGGAGCGGTACATGTTGTAATAAAATGCCGGTGCGCTTTCTCCAATTGTCCAGTCAACCCGCCGGATCAGCGGCTCTTCGCGCAATCTGTCGTCCAGTCTTTTCACCAGCTCATGGGTGTCGTATATCGAGCGGCCGTCGGGTAGCTTTACCTGGATATACATCTGGTCGCGGTCGGTGCCTGGGAAAAACTGTGCCGTGAGTGTTGGGAAAGCAATAAAACCAGTGACAGGCAGTGCCAGAGCCAGGGCAATAGCAGCAATGGGGTTTCGCAATGACCAGTCCAGTGATCGGTTGAGTCGCTCGCCCATTGCTCCACTATTAACGCCGTTAACCCACCAGCGCGATTGTGAGTTTAGCCCTTGAGGTAGTAACCAGGCGGCCAGAACCGGCGTGAATGTTAGCGCGAGTATTGAGGATGCACCTAACATGACAACGACCGATATCGCAATCGAACCCATAAAATCGCCGGACGGGCCGGGTAGTATCGCCATGGGCATGAAAGCAAGAATGGTAGTGGCCGCAGAGGCGAGCAGGGGAGCTCTGAGTCGATTGACCGAGGCCGCAATCGAATCGATGGGTGTGCGCCCCTTGGCTAGATTTTTGCGGACTTCATCGGTCATGACGATGGAGCCGTCGACCAATAAACCCAGTGCAACAATAAGGCCCGTCACTGACATTTGATGTATTGCCATGCCCATCAAGTCCAACACTGCCAGGGATGCCAGCCCACACAGGGGTAGAATCACGGCAACGACGATAGCGGCTCGCCAGCCCATGGTGAAGAGTAAAACAAGCACTACCAGAACCACACCCAGTGCAAGATTTTTACTGACGCTCATTAAGCGTTCGGTTGTATAGGAACTCTGATCGTAGGTGGTTTCTATGAGTATTCCCGCCGGTGCTGTCTCGCGAAATTCGTCAACAAAGCTGGCGAAAGATTTGCTCCACCGGCCTACCTGAAGGTCGTCTTCCATGGTTACGCCAATCAATATTCCTTGTTGGCCCTGGGTGAGAACAATACTTTTCGGGGGGGTAAGCTGCGCCTTATAAATATTGGCGATATCGCCAATGCGTGTATTGCTGCCATCGGTGGTTGTTAGCACAATCACTTCCCGGATGCGGGCGAGCGAATCAAACTCACCTGAAACTTCTATCAGCATATCTGCACCGGGGCCGGATGCGCGCCCTGAGGATACCCTTGGGTCTGCTGCCTTGAGTGCGGCGGCGATTTTTTGAACACTGAGTCCTCGCGCGATCATTGCGCTCTCGTCGATGTCCAGTCGGTATTCTTCCGCCGGTTCGCCGTAAAGATCCACCAGCCTCGTTCCGGGGACATTGCGGGCCCGATCGGCAAATTCCTGGGCGAAGCGATGAATCAGCGACAGCGGTGCATCAACGCCCTCCCTGGAAGTCATTGCGATCAGAGTGGTGTAGGAGGATAGGCGATCATCATCGAAAACAGGGTCCATAGCGCCAACTGGAAACTGTGTGGCGGCTTCGCCCAGGGCGTCGCGAATTTCAGACCAGGTGCGCTCCAGTTCCTGGTCATCAAGTGTTTCTTTGAGCTTTATATTAAGGAAAGAGATGCCGGTATTTGAGGTTGAGTTGATCTCGTCGATTTCGGGGATCTTTCGCAGATGATCTTCCAGCGGTCTGGTGACCAAGGCTTCAACACGATTTGGAGTAGCGCCTGGGAAAACAGTGGTTACAGCGGCCACAAAGTTGGTGATTGTGGGGTCTTCCTGTTTGGCGATCGAATTGAAACTGGCGATGCCTACCAGTACAATGACCATAGCAAAAAGGTAAAAGTAGCGGGCGTGGGTATAGAAAACGCGGGCCAGCATCTTAGTTCACCACCACAACGGCCGCGCCGGGTGTCACCTTGTGCACACCATTGGCCACTACGATATCGCCGTTGGCAATTGTCCCTCGTACAAAGGCGTTATCATTTTGTACCTCCAGGACTTCAACAGCTTCACGCAGGGTGTGCTGGCCATTGGATGAGGCCACTATCTTGAGCACGATCCAGGCACCTCGTTCCCCTTCCAGGAGCGCAGAAAGCGGTAGCCAGCCACCCGGTTCAGCGACAGATTCGGTGAGGTGCATGGTTGTGGGCTCGCCATCCAATGCGGAAACGCCCGGGGGTATAGCGAATACTGCAGTTACGGCGCGAGTGCTCGAGTTGACATCGGGTCTCAGGGCTAGCAAACGGGCATCAAGCAACTCTCCGCGGATCGTCAAACGGTATTTCTCGCCAGTGGATAATGTCTCAGATTGAGTTACAGGTATGCCTATGTGCGCCTCTTTACTGGTGGTTTCCACCAGTCGCAGAATGGGAGTTCCCGCCGCAACCACTGTTCCAATATCGATATAGTGTTCGGACACCATCCCTGCGTACGGCGCGCGGATGAGGGTTTTGCGCAAATCGATCTCTATGGCCTCCAGTTGCGCCTGCACAACATCGGATTGGGCCGCCAGCGCCATTGATCGCAGGCGGCTTTCATCATGGGCCTCCCGTGACACAGCGCCAGTTTTTTGCAGGTCCTGATGGCGTTTTTCTTTGAGTTTGGCCAACTCCAGCTCAGCTTCAACCCGCTTTAGGTCGGCAGCTGCAGCCCGATGCATGGCCTGAAGCTTTTCATTGTCGAGCTCACCGAGAATTTCGCCACGTTCTACAACAGACCCTTCGCTTACATGGAGATTTGCCACCAGGCCTGATAGCTCGAAACCTATATCGGATTTTCGTCCAGCCTGTACCAGTCCCAGATATGATGTCGGGTGTTCATACCCAGACATTTCAATGAATTCCTCAGCAGCCACAGGGAGTGGCAGTGTATGGTTTTTTACAGGAGTATTGGCCCTTGCGTAGAGTGCGGCGCTTAGCGCTGTTGTAAACCCGATGGCCAATGCGATACCGATTATTGTGGATTGTCTAGAGCGATGCAGTCTATGGGTTTGTTTCATTTTGGCGCGCTTCCAGTCTCAATGTAATAGCGATTAACATTAATGTTACAGCTTCTTACATTTAAGTCAAGTCTTGTACGCCCAGACGCTTGCACCGGTAACGGGTTTCGTCCACAATACGCGCCCTCTGCGGTTGCCGCAGGACGCTATGGTGGCTCAGGCGGTCCCCTCGCAACGATAGGTAGTGAATTCCGCCAGGCCCGGAAGGGAGCAACGGTAGTTACCAACTCGTGTGCCGGGGTGTGGCTGTCTGGGTCGCCTCCAATTTTCCTTCTCCCACAGTTTTATGTCGCCCGTTCGCTGGTGTATGCTAGCGCATCGACAACAGGCACCAAGGCAATCTCCCGCATGTCCTATCAGGTTTTAGCGCGCAAATGGCGACCCAAGAGTTTTCGCGAAATGGTTGGGCAGGAGCATGTGTTGCAGGCGTTGATCAATGCCCTGGACCACGATCGTTTACACCATGCCTACCTGTTTACCGGTACACGGGGCGTCGGCAAGACTACGATCGCGCGAATTTTGGCCAAATGCCTTAATTGCGAGCAGGGCGTCAGTTCGGAACCCTGTGGACAATGTAGTTCTTGTTTGGAAATAGCCGAGGGTCGCAGCGTTGATTTGTGGGAAATAGATGCCGCTTCGCGCACCAAGGTGGAGGACACCAGGGACTTGCTGGACAACGTCCAGTATTTGCCCACCCACTCCCGTTATAAAGTCTATTTGATCGACGAAGTACACATGCTTTCCAATAGCAGTTTTAACGCACTGCTAAAGACGCTTGAAGAACCGCCTCCGCATGTTAAGTTTTTGCTTGCCACTACAGACCCTCAAAAGCTTCCGGCCACCGTGTTGTCCCGCTGCCTGCAGTTCAATCTGAAGAACATGTTGCCAGAGCAAGTGGTCTCTCACCTGACCCACGTGCTCGACCAGGAAATGGTGGCCTATGACGACCCCGCACTGTGGTTGTTGGGGCGCGCTGCCGAAGGCAGCATGCGCGACGCGCTTAGCCTGACAGATCAGGCCATAGCATTTGGTTCGGGAAAACTGTCGGAGCCAGAAGTGCGCACGATGCTGGGCAGTGTTGATTTGAGTTTTATCTATCAGTTGCTCGATCTTATTGCTGCGCAGAATACGGCTGGCGCGCTGGAAGTCGTCAATCACATGTCAGAACACGCCCCGGACTTTGAAGGCGCTCTGGATGAGTTGATCTCGTTGATTCACCGGGTCGCGATAGCCCAGGCTGTGCCCGACGCCGTTGATAACAACTGGGGTGACGCTGACAAAATCAGTCAGTTGGCAGCGAGATTAACGGCTGAGGATGCGCAATTGTTTTACCAGGTGGCCATTAATGGCAAGCGTGATATTGGCATGGCCAACAATCCACGCACCGGCTTCGAAATGCTGTTGCTGCGTATGATCGCGTTCCGTCCCGCTGCTGTGCTGGACGAGAGTCTGACGCCAGACGACCTTCAGGCCGCCGCATTGCCCGCAGCGAATACAGTCGTCCGGGAGGTCGACCCTGAACCAAAAAAGTCACATGATGCGCCGACGATTTCGGCGCCACCGCTAGCCCGGGACATTAAAGAGGCGGTTCTGGCACCGCCGGCTGTTCCCAAGGTCAAAGAGGCCATTGCTGCACCCCAGATTACACAGGAGGTAGAGGAGGCGGAACCGGAACCGGAACCGGAACCGGCATTGGCCCAGGCAACTATAGCCTCGCTGACGCCCAAAAGTTGGTCAGTTATGCTAGAGCAGCTCGGTTTGGTCGGCATCGTTTACAACATCGCGTCGAATTGTGAGCTGCAGTCCTGTCACGGCGCGACACTGCAGTTCGTACTCGATAAAAATGGCTCCAGCCTGTTCAACGATGGGCATGTGGGTAAAATCCGCATGGCGCTGGAGAATTTTTTTGCCACAAAACTAGATGTATCGATTGTGCCCGGAGAACTGTCAGGAGAAACACCAGCGATGGTGACGGCGCGGAAAATTGCGCAGAGACAACAAGAGGCCGTGGTTGCGATAGAAAGTGACCCGGTGCTACAGCAGCTAATAGAGCGATTTGACGGAGAGCTCGACCGCACATCCATTGTGCCAAGAGAAACGTGAGGAGATAAAATGAAAGGACAAATTGGCGACTTGATGAAACAGGCGCAGCAAATGCAGGCTGACATGCAGAAGGCCCAGGCGGAACTGGCCAATGTAGAAATTAAGGGTGAATCCGGCGCTGGCCTGGTGACGGTTCTGATGACCGGCCGTCACGATGTAAAACGGGTATCTATAGATAGCGCTGTGCTGTCAGAAGATAAGGAAGTACTGGAAGACCTGTTGGCAGCTGCCGTCAATGATGCGGTGCGAAAAGTGGAGGCGCATAACCAGCAGGCGATGTCTGGCCTGGCATCGGGACTGAATCTCCCTGCAGATTTTAAAATGCCCTTTTGAGGCAAAACCGTGCTGTTAATAGAATGTACTGAGTTATGAGTGATCGATGAATTTTAGTCCCGCGATAGAAAATTTGATTGAAGCACTGCGCTGTCTACCGGGCGTCGGTCCCAAATCTGCCCAGCGAATGACATTACACCTGCTCGAGCGGGATCGCGAAGGAGCTGATATATTGGCCAATGCGCTTGGCGAGGCAATAGACAAAGTGGGGCATTGCCGCCGCTGCAGAAATTTCACTGAACTTGATGTCTGTGAAATTTGTGTTGATGTGAAACGTGATGCGACAACCATTTGCGTAGTGGAGACACCGGCAGATGTGCTCGCGGTAGAATCAAGCAGCAGTTTTCACGGGATTTATTACGTATTGATGGGGCACCTGTCGCCCATTGATGGCATCGGGCCTGAGGATATTGGTCTTGACCAGTTACACCAGCGCGTTATCGCCGAAGATATTGAAGAGATTATATTGGCCACCAATCCCACGGTTGAGGGGGAGGCGACTGCATACTACCTCACTGATTTACTGCAGCCAGAGGGTGTCAAAGTGTCGCGCATAGCCCATGGCGTTCCCCTGGGAGGAGAACTTGAATATGTCGATGGCTCCACGCTCGCTCACGCATTTTCTGGCCGCAGGGCTGTGGAGTAGACTGTGAATTGGGAATTACTTGAATCGGATGACGACCTGGCCGATATGCTCGAAGATGCTGCTGGCCGAACAGCGGTGGCAGTCGATACAGAATTCATGCGGCGCAATACTTTTTACCCAAAAGCAGCATTGTTGCAATTGTGTTTTGAAGATACCGCCTGGTTGATTGACCCTCTGGCGATCGAAGATCTCAGCCCTCTCATTGAGTTAATGGAAGATCGTAGTATTGTTAAGATCCTGCATTCAGCCAGTGAAGACCTGGAGGTTTTTCAGGACTGGCTGGGGGTATTGCCCCAGCCGCTATTTGATACACAGCGAGCCGCGGCCATCGTGGGGCGCGGATTTGGGATGGGCTATCGTGCCCTGGTGCTGGAAATGGAAGGGGTCGACCTGCCCAAGGGCGAAACTCGATCCGACTGGCTACAGCGCCCGCTGACGGATTCTCAATGTGATTATGCGGCGCTGGATGTGATTCACCTACTGAGCGTATGGCAAACACTGGATGCCCAATGTGGCGATCAAGCGCGGCGCGAATGGGTGTTGAACGATGGATCTGATGCCACCACAGGACTTGCCACCGCCGCTAACGGCTATTACAAACGCATTAAAACTGCATGGAAACTGCAACCTGAGCAACTGGCAATTCTCGCCGCGGTCTGCGACTGGCGAGAGCGCACTGCCCGCAGTAAAGACAAACCACGCAGTTGGATAATAGACGATCAGGCCTGCATGCAACTTGCGCTGAAAAATCCGCGCAACCTTTCCCAGTTACAGGGGTCTACTGATATCCCGCCGCCGGCACTGCGGCGCTATGGAGAAGAATTACTGGATGTATTGTCGCAGCTCGAATCTGTGCCGGAAGCCCAGGTACTGCCACCGCTGGGTCGGCCGTTAGACGCCCAACAAAGAGATCAGGTAAAGAAACTGAAAAATAAAGTGAAAGACATCGCATTGCAGCACGGTATGTCACCGGAAATATTGTTGGCGGCCAAGGATTATGAAATGCTGATTCGTGAGTCGCTTGGTGAGTTTGTACAGCCGCCGATTGCCTGGAGTGGCTGGCGCAACGCACTGGTGATTAGCCCCTTACGCGCGATGCTCAGCGGGGCGGGGCAGTGAAACTAATTTGTCAGGTCTATCGCAGTCCCCACAAACCGGAAATGTACCTCTATGTGGAAAAATCGCGTGGTTATGAGGATGTTCCGCCAGCTCTTTTGGCGCAATTTGGCGAGCCAGAAGCATTAATGGTGTTGCTGATAACGCCACAAAAGAAACTGGCAAGAGCGAATGCTGTTGAGGTATTGGCCCAGATCGAGGAGCTGGGCTTTTATCTGCAGATGCCTCCGACCAGCGCAGAACTGCTTCTTCGGGAAGGCAATGAATCCTGATCCAGTCTCACAATGGTGGAATACCACTCCCCTGGCAGACCTCAACGATGTCCAGTGGGAGGCCTTGTGTGACGGCTGTGCTAAATGTTGTTTGCATAAGCTGGAAGATGAGGACACTGCCGAAATTTTTTATACCAAGGTGCGTTGCCAGTATCTCGACGAGGAACGCTGCCGTTGCACAGACTACAAAAGGCGCTCGGTGTTGGTTCCCAATTGCATAAAGCTGCATCCAGAAGAAGTGGCAGGCTATGACTGGCTGCCCTCGACCTGCGCGTATCGTCTGCGAGCGAAAAATGAAGCGCTGCCGCAGTGGCATCCCCTGGTCAGCGGCGACTCCCAGTCGGTGCACAACGCAGGGATTTCCATTCGTGGCCGCTCTGTTTCAGATGAATATGTGCATCCCGATGGCTATGACGAACATATTATTCACTGGGTTGAATAGGAGAAAATGAGTGCTTAGCGAGAGTTCCTATCTTACCGCCATTTATTGGTATACGGGCGCATCGTGTATTGTCTTGATCTATATGGCTTGGTGGCTTAAGCGCCACTGGTCGTCCGGCGCGGTTGCCCTGGTGGTATTATTACTGGCGGCTCTAATGCTGACGCCGGCCTATCCCAATCCAGATGTGACCACATTTGCCCCGGCCCTTATAGTGATCGTATTTGAAGCACTCATAAATGGTCCTGAAGCTGCGCAACATGCGCTAAAACCCCTTGGGATTATGCTCGGCGCCGCAGTGGCGCTGGCACTATTACTACGGCTTTTGGTATTTCGCGCACCGGGAACTGATGCGGACCAAAAGGACGATAAGGAACAAGCTGCATGACAGGGAGAGTGAAAGCTAATGAAGCAGTGGCTTAAGACATCGGCAGTCGCGTTGGCTGCGACAGCGATTTTCGTTTTACTGTGCCTACCGCTTCGAGTCTTGGCGGACGCCGCGCTCGGGGATGGCTTGAAACCGGACGTAAGGCTGCTGATCGATATTTCCGGCAGCATGAAGGATTCTGACCCTGAAAACCTGCGTGCTCCCGCGCTCGACCTCATTGTGCGACTGCTTCCAGAGGGCTCAAAGGCTGGAGTTTGGAGTTTCGGCCACGAAGTACAATTGCTGGTAGAGCATCGCGTAATCGACGATGCCTGGCGGGAGGCCGCTGTGAGAGCGGTGGCTGAAATAGACAACTCCGGTCAGTTAACCAATATCCCGGCGGCGTTGAATGCCGCGATTTATGATTTTGATCGCCTGGACCCCTCATATCGCACCAGCATTATTCTACTGACAGACGGAAAAGTGGATGTGTCTGCATCGCCTATGACCAACGCGCGTGCTGCGCGTGCTCTATTGGCAGAAGAAGCGCCTAATCTTGGTGCTGCTGGCATTCCGGTTCATACAATTGCGCTATCTGATGAGGCCGACTGGGTATTTTTACGCTCTCTGGCCAAAACGACCAGCGGTATAGCCGAACAGGCACAAAGCCCGGAAAAGCTTACGGAGATATTCTACCAATCTCTGGAAATGGTTGCGCCCACGTCGCGAATCCCCCTATCTGGTCAAACCTTCCAAATCGACGAAAGCGTTAGGGAGTTTACGGCGCTGATATTTTTTGATGACGAAAATGCGGCTGCTGGACTGCTAGACCCAACCGGGAAACGATTCAGTGCCGC
>JBALVT010000143.1:0-11488 GCA_036961345.1 Halioglobus sp. | reverse complement strand
CAGCAAAACAGTCTGGGAAGAAGTCTCCGACGGGCAGGACGTGATTCGCATCGGCACCTACGAAGTAAATTCCCGCTCCTATGCCAGTCGTTTCAACTTCAAAGGTGGCGACCAGCAAAAATTCGTCAAGGACTTATCGGGTGGTGAACGTAATCGTCTGCATTTGGCCAAGCTGTTAAAACGCGGCGCCAATGTTCTGTTGCTGGATGAGCCTACCAATGACCTGGACGTTGAAACCCTGCGCGCACTGGAAGAGGCCCTACTCGCTTTCCCCGGCAACGCTATGGTGATCTCGCACGATCGCTGGTTTCTGGATCGTATAGCCACTCATATTCTCGCTTATGAGGATGATGGTTCTGTGGTATTTCACGAGGGGAACTTTTCCGATTATGAAGAGGACAGGAAGGCACGTCTTGGAGCGGCAGCAGATCAACCACAGCGGCTCAAGTACCGGAAGTTGAAGTAGTCATTCGATAACAGCTGCTGGTTCGGCGTACTTATCCCGGGTTAGCGTCAGCGGGCAAGGCCTCCTGAGCCCGGCTGGAAAGCGCCTAATAAGCTCTGGAGGCCTTGCCCGCTGACGCTAACCCTGGCTTTGGTGTGAGAATCTGGTTTGGGGTTTTATGCGAGTCTTTACGCTTGCTCGGAATCGACGGGCTTGGGTGGGGAAAGGGTCGACAGCTTATTAGGCGCCGTACAGCCGGGCTGACGACCCTTTCCCCACCCGAGCCTGTCGCGAATCGCCACCTAACCCAACCCGCCATATCGTCAACCCCCTAAACTCGCCAAACCAACAATCCAGCGTTATAGTTAGACCAATAGTGCAGCAAAAAAAAGAGCGAAAATATGACCGAGATACGAACCGAAAAACGCCAATTCACCCGGGTGAAAATTGACCTACCGGTTGATGTTCATCAAGGCGGCAGTGTCTGGCAGCAAAGGCTGATAGATATTTCGCTTTCGAGTGCCGCCACCGATCAGCCTGATGTCTGGGATGCTCAGTATAACGAGCCCTTTACCTTGATTATTCACCTCGATGATGACAATCAACTGGAACTGCACGCCTACCTGCAAAATGTCGAAAATAAACGGCTGGGCTTTTCTGTACAACACGTCGACCGCACTAATATTGAGCCGTTACGAGCCCTGCTGGAGTCCAGAATGGATGCGGCTACTCTCGAGCGGGAACTTCGCAAACTAGACTAGGAAAGAGAGCCAGGCCGAGGCTAGCTTAAACTTACTCCAGCGCTTCCAGCGCCTCGGTCAACTTTGATACAGCGATCACCTGCATGCCTTTAATTTCGCCCTTGGGGGCATTGCCTTTGGGCACGATGGCGCGCTTGAAACCGTGCTTCGCAGCTTCCGATAGCCGCTCCTGGCCACTGGGCACTGGGCGGATCTCGCCGGACAGCCCTACCTCACCAAAGATCACCATATCCCGCGGCAGTTGTCTGTCTCGATAACTGGAGACTATGGCGGCTAACAGCGCCAGGTCGGCACTGGTTTCCAGCACTTTTACACCGCCCACCACATTGGCAAACACATCCTGATCGCCCACCTGCAAACCACCGTGACGATGGAGAACCGCCAGCAACATGGCCAGGCGGTTTTGCTCCAACCCTACAGCCACACGGCGCGGGTTGCCCAATTGACTGTCATCCACCAGAGCCTGAATTTCTACCAGCAGCGGCCGTGTCCCCTCCCACACCACCATCACAACGCTACCTGAAGAGGGTTCATTGCTGCGATCGAGAAAAATTGCCGACGGGTTTGTGACTTCGCGCATACCATACTCAGTCATGGCAAATACACCCAGTTCATTCACTGCGCCAAAGCGGTTCTTTTGCCCGCGTAGCGTTCTGAATCTGGAATCATCACTGCCCTCCAGTAAAATTGAGCAATCGATCATATGCTCCAATACCTTGGGACCGGCCAGGGAGCCGTCTTTGGTCACGTGGCCAACCAACAACACCACGGTGCCGCTGTTTTTCGCAAAGCGCGTAAGATAAGCAGCGCACTCGCGCACCTGCGAGACACTGCCGGGCGCCGAGGCGATTTCTTCACTGTGCACAACCTGAATAGAATCGACTACCAACACCCGGGGTTTATGCTGTTCGGCATAGGCAACGATACTTTCGATGCGAGTTTCGGTCATCAAGCGCAATTTATCGGTTGGCAATTTCAGCCGCTTGGCTCGCATTGCCACCTGCTGCAGGGACTCTTCCCCGGTGACATACAGCGCCTCCATAGAACTGGCCAGGTGGCACATGGTTTGCAGTAGGAGTGTGCTTTTACCCGCTCCGGGATTGCCGCCTAGCAATATTGCCGAACCTGGCACCAGACCACCGCCCAGCACCCTGTCGAACTCGCCGGCACCAGAACTAAAACGTGGCAAATCATCCAGATCAATATCTTTAAGCACCTGCGCCTGAGCTGCAGCGCCGGCAAAACCGGCCTTGGTACTGCTCAAACCACTCCCCGCACGACCGCCGGTAGTGTTGGCCGGACCCAAGCGGATTTCAGACAGGGTATTCCAGGCGCCACAGTCGTTACATTGGCCTTGCCACTTACTATAATCGGAGCCGCAATCGTTACAAACGTAAGCGGTTTTACTTTTGGCCATGCATTCCCTTCATTTGTCGAGGTTAGCTCTGTATCCTATCAGAGTTACCCTCCAGCGGACCGAAAACTCCATGTCAGAATCCTCCCTAGTCCCCGAACGCCAGCTCGTCTTTTCGCCGGGCCTGGCGGCGACTATCGGGCTGGAAGAGGCCATTTTACTCCAGCACCTGCAAGAGTTACTGCAACACGGTACACCGCAGCTGCAAAGAGGGTTTGCCTGGCTGTCGGTCGAGCGAGAATTTCTATTGCGCACCTTGCCATTCTGGCAGGCTATCGATCTACACCGGATTACCCGCAGCCTGGTCGACAAAGGTGTATTACTGATGGAATCGCCACCCATCCACAGCACTGAGCGGCTAATTTTTGCACTGAACGAACCAGTAGCACAGCACCCCAGCGCACCAGCGGTTGTCGAACCACCACCACAGCGCCGCAGCGCCGGGCTCATGCCCATGCACTGGTCACCCAGCGAAGACTTGCTGCAGCTGCTGGCCCTGAACCACACAATACCGCGGCAATTTGCCCTGGATCAATTGGAAGATTTCGTCTTTTACTGGCGCGAGCGCGGCGAACCCAACCACGCCTGGGAAAACAAATTCAGGCAACATGTCATAAGCCACTGGCGCCGCCATCAACAGGATCAGGCTGAGGCATTTCGCGTACCTGAACCCACCAAGCTGGACGGCACCTGGCGGCCCAGTGCCGACGCGCGGGAAATTCTCGATCGCAGTGAAATCGACCAGGATTTTATTAACCAGGCGATCCCGGAGTTTATTCTGTACTGGCGCGAGCGCGGGGCAGCGCCGAAAGAGCTCAACTCAAAATTTATCCAGCACATCCGCATCCAGTGGGTGAAATTTAACTCGGCGATGGAACACAGCACCGAACCTAAACGCATTAATGATCAATGGTTTCCTTCAGAAGACGTCTTTGACATTCTCACCTTGTCACACATAGATGCCGACTTCGCCCGCACACTGCTTCCGGAATTTATCGTTTACTGGAAGGACAGCAACCAGGCCCAAACGTCCTGGAACACCAAATACATTCAACATGTAAAATACCACTGGGCCAAACGCCACCAGATGGAACAAGCAGGACAAAGCAATGCCGGACAGCCAGGATCTAATCAAACGAGCCGCACGAGAGATCGAAGCCTTGAGCAAGACCTCACAGACACCAGCTGGGCAGAGTAAGTCCGCTCGCACCACGTCCAGTGAGGGTCACGTCGATGCCTTGAATCAGGTCTTTGCCCTGTTCAGGCTCAATTATCACAACCAGTACTACGCGGCCTACCCGGATAATACCCAGGTAAATCAGATTAAAAAACTGTGGCTGGAGTCGCTGGAAGACTATCCTGTTGAGCAAATTCTTCGCGGTGCCAAACACGCCATAGAAAATAGTGAATACTTACCCACGCTGAACCGTATGCATGAGTGCTGCCAGCAGGGTCTTTCTGATTTTGGCCTGCCCAGTGCCCACGATGCCTACGTGGAAGCCTGCAACGCACCATCGCCCAAATCTGCGCAGCGCTGGAGTCACGCGGCGGTCTATTTAGCAGGCCGCGACAGCGACTGGTTTTTTCTGGGCAACAATACCGAGCGTATGACCTGGCCGATTTATCGTGAGCATTATCAGCAGTATTGCGCTCGTATAATGCGCGGCGAGAGTTTGGAAATTCCCGCCCCGGCGGCATTGGAGCGAGATGATGTAGAGCCCCTTTCGAAGGCCGAGCAGCTGTCAGAATTGCAAAAACTTCGGCGGGAATCCGGGCTGTAGTACAGCTGTATTAAAACAACAGTACAGCGGCCTCAATATTCTTCGTAGGCACCCCGCGCCAGATTCTCAAAGCGCGTAAACTGGCCAACAAAGGCCAAGCGGCAGGTGCCAATTGGCCCATTACGCTGCTTACCGATAATAATCTCGGCCACGCCCTTGTCCGGCGAGTCTTCGTTGTAAACCTCGTCCCGATAGATAAACATGATCACGTCGGCGTCCTGCTCGATCGCACCTGATTCCCGCAAGTCCGAGTTCACAGGGCGCTTGTTGGGACGCTGCTCCAGGGAGCGATTGAGCTGCGACAATGCCACCATCGGACATTCAAATTCCTTGGCGATGGCTTTCAGGCTACGGGAGATTTCGGAAATTTCTGCTGTTCTGCCCTCGGTAGACCCGGTAATCTGCATCAATTGCATGTAATCGATCATGATCATGCCGATGCCGCCGTGTTCCCTGGCGATTTTTCTCGCGCGGGAACGCACCTCTGTTGGGCTTAAAGCCGCAGTATCATCGATAAAGAGCGGCACATCCTTGAGTTTGTTAACGGCGGTGCTCAGTTTTGGCCAATCTTCCTGCTCCAACTTGCCGTTACGAATGCGGGTTTGATCGATACGCCCAATCGATGAAAGCAAACGAATCATCAGTGATTCGGCGGGCATCTCCATACTGAAAACCACTATGGGCTTTTTCTGGCCCTCGGCCAGCACTGCGTTTTCAACCAGATTCATCGCGAAACTGGTTTTACCCATGGAGGGACGCCCGGCAACGATAACCAGGTCTGAAGGTTGCAAACCTGAGGTCATATCATTGAGATCGGAAAAACCGGTGGTGATGCCGGTAATATCGCCGTCGGAATTAAACAGCTCTTCAATGCGCGCCAATGTGGACTTCAGCAGTGGATTCACTTCCTGAGGGCCGCCAGACTTGGCTCCCTGTTCGGAAATTTGCATGATGCGGTGTTCGGCCTCATCAATCAGCTGTGTAGATGTTCGCCCTTCGGGACTAAACCCACTGTCGGCAATTTCCTGGGCTGCCTCAATCAGGTTGCGCAGGGATGACCGCTCCCGGACAACCTGTGCATAGGCACGAATATTGGATGCACTGGGCGTATTGCCAGCCAGTTCAGCCAGATAAGACAGGCCACCGGCGGCATCCAGCTCACCGTTGGCAGTGAGCTTGTCGGCCACAGTGATAACATCTACCGGCTCAGCAGCCTCAGCCAATTTCGCTATCTGGCGGAAAATCAGGCGGTGATCCGGACGATAAAAATCACCCACGGCCACCTCTTCAGCCACAGAATCCCAGCCGTCGGCAGATAACAGCAAGGCACCGAGCACCGACTGCTCCGCCTCAACAGAATTGGGCGGCAGCTTTATCCGCGCAATCTCTCGATCCTCGCCGTAGGGCAATTCCGAGATATTGTTGGGTGGGTAGTCAGGTTCAGACATGGTCTTTTTAATGTATTTTACTGAGCGGTACAGCGTAACCAAAATCCCGCTCGAGCTCCACTAATAGATAGCTAAAGGATGGGACTCTGGCAGGCATGAAAAAAAGGCATAAAAAATGCACCGGCTACTTCCGTAGTCGGTGCACTAATAATTCTTTTAGCAGCTGCGGGGCCAAAACCCCGCAAACCAAAACCGATATTACTCGGCAGCAACAACCGCTATATTGACATTAGCAGTCACGTGGCTGTGAACCTGGATAGCGATTTCGAATTCGCCCAGCTCACGCAAAGCGCCTTCTGGAAGACGAACTTCAGACTTATCAACTTCGCAGCCAGCAGCAGCTACCGCTTCGGCTATGTCGCGAGTACCGACAGAACCGAACAGCTTGCCCTCTTCGCCAGCAGTCGCTGAAATAGTAATGAGCTCCAAAGCGTTGATCGCTTCAGCACGAGTCTGCGCAGCACCAACCAAAGTCGCAGCGGCAGCTTCGAGCTCTGCGCGGCGAGTTTCAAATTCAGCGATGTGTGCCTTGGTAGCAGGTACCGCTTTACCTTTTGGGATAAGGTAGTTGCGACCAAAACCGGCCTTCACATTAACCTGATCACCCAGGCCACCCAAATTGCTAATATTTTCCAGCAAAATGACGTTCATCTTACTTTCCTCTCAAGGGGAGTTACCTCCCGTTTATCAAAAATTTGTTAGTCTCAATCTTCGTCGCTGCCACGTTTACCGAGCTTTTGTGCCCAGCGCTGACGAAATTGCAGCCAGCTATCCGCGATTGCAACAAACACCACAATCAACTTCATTGGGTCAAAGAACAGCCACATCAGGTAAAAACCCGTTAGCCATCCACTGCCCTGACCGCGTAAAGCGGCCCTTGCGTGCACCAAAGCCAAACCTGCAAAGGTCAGCGGTACCGCAAAAATCACGGCCCAGGTACGGTATTCCACCCCCGAAGCCACCAATGCCAATGCTGGCATCACCAGTACAGTGGTTATCGCCGGAGTCAATTGAAGTGCTCTGAACTCCTGCCCGAAACCACCGGGGTTGTACAATGCCGCTTGCCACCAACGCGCCAATAACAAACACAATATAGAACCCATGGCATTCACCAGGCCCAACATGCCAGCTATTTGCAGCGCGGTTGGCTTATTCAAGACAATCGCATTCGCCCCGTCACCGGAGCTTCCTACCTGCTGCTCCAGATTGGTAAGGAATTCTGCGAAGAACACCACCATCTGATCCAGTAACTCGCTGGCAAAAAACACTATTGCCAGCCCGGTAATTCCGCCTACCGCCACACTCGCGAGCATGGCCAAAGGTAAACTTACCGTGTTGCGTAACACTATGGCCAGAACCGAAGTTCCCACCAGAGTTGCCAGTGGACCACTATCACCAAAAATGGCGAGTAGCGTTCCCGCTGGTAACAAAGCCCAAAACAACAACCAGAGCCCGGGGCCTGTGCCCCTGCGCAGAATAACCAGCGCCACAACCGCGGCACTGATCCAGCTAAACATCAGGGTACTGGCACCGATCATTACAACCAGCAGTGCCTGCAACCTGCCGCGCATGGCGAATTCAGCTAAACCTTTCAATTCAGGCCTCGAAACACGTCAATACACGAAAAACGGATTCTTATTGGTGCGCATCCGTGTAAGGCAGCAAAGACAAAAAGCGCGCACGTTTTACGGCGGTTGCCAGCTGACGCTGATACCTTGCTTTGGTGCCAGTAATGCGGCTAGGAACAATCTTGCCGGTTTCAGAAACATAGGCTTTCAGGGTTTCGAGATCCTTGTAATCAATCTCTTTGGTGCCTTCAGCGGTAAAACGACAAAACTTACGGCGACGGAAAAAACGTGCCATGGTAAAACTCCTTTCAATTCGTTAGTTGGTTACAGACTCGGCTACTGGCTTATTCTTCGCCAGCTTCCTCGCCAGTCTGTGCAACTGTTTCTTCAGCTGTTGTTTCTGCGGCAGCGACTGGGGCTGGTGCTGGTGCTGGTGCTGGCGCAGCGTCAGCGGCCTTGCGCTCTTCGTAACGCGTCTTGCGCTCACGATTCTCTTTCTCGGCTTTCATGATGAAAGACTCTTCAGCAACAGCCTCATCGCGACGAATGACCAGATTACGGATCACTGCATCGTTAAAGCGGAAAGTCGTTGTGAGTTCGTCAAGGGCTTCGTTAGACGCTTCAACATTCATCAACACATAGTGTGCCTTGTGAATCTTGTTGATAGGGTAAGCCAGCTGGCGGCGACCCCAATCTTCCAGACGGTGAACCTGACCACCGTCTTTCTCGATAGTCTGGGTGTAACGTTCAACCATGCCGGACACTTGTTCGGACTGGTCAGGATGGACCATAAATACGATTTCGTAATGACGCATTGAGAGCTCCTTACGGGTTAATGCTACCCATCAAAATGGTGTAGCAAGGAGGATCGACCACACGAGGCAGCCGGGCAAATTTTGAGGGAGCGAATTCTATAGGGTTTGCGGTTAGTTCGCAACCCGCTGACGAACGATCTCAAACAGGCATACGCCGGTTGCCACCGAGACATTCAGGCTACTGACGGAACCGGCCATGGGCAATTTCACCAGGTGGTCACATCCTTCGCGGGTGAGGCGCCGCAATCCAGCACCTTCAGCGCCCATTATCAGCGCCACAGACCCAGTTAAGTCACTGTCATATATAGTATTTTCGGCCTCACCAGCGGTGCCATAAAGCCAGACGCCGCGCTCCTTTAGCGCCTCCAGGGTACGGGCTATATTGGTCACCTTCACAAAGGGCACCACTTCTGCCGCTCCGCAGGCAACCTTTCGGGCAGTGGGATTGAGATCAGCCGATTTGTCCTTGGGTACTATTACCGCATCAACCCCAGCGGCGTCGGCGCTGCGCAGACAGGCCCCAAGGTTATGTGGATCGGTTACACCGTCGAGAATAAGCAGCAGTACCGCGCCTTGTTTCGCGTCTACGGCACGATACAAATCGGCTTCGTCCCACAAATTGCCCCCCGGTACATCTGCGCCACCAGGCATATCCAGAGTTTCTGCCACCGCGCCCTGATGCCGTCCATCCACCATGTCATCGAGGTTCTGGCGGGGCTCCCGGGCCGTGGGCACGCCCTGGTTCTGGGCCAGCTCAAGTAATGACGCAATGCGCTTGTCGTCACGACCCTGCTGCAACCACAACCGCTGTACCGACTTGGGGTTAGTACGCAGCAGGCTGTCCACCGCGTGTATTCCGTAAATGAACTGCATAATGTCCTCGGCTCTTCGCCTCGCCTGTTAGCTATCGGCGCTTGCGCAAACCGGTCTTTCCCTTGGGTTTATCACCCGATTTAGGCGCTTTTTTCCGTGGCGTGGGCGGTTTTTTACCGCCGGGCTTCGCCTTGGATTTTCCGCCGGTCCTCCTGGCCTGAGCCGCTCCTTTTTCGGCAACGGCCTTCTTGGCTCCACCACCCTTGTTTCCTGCCGCTTTGCCTCTTCCAGACTTGGAACCCGGCGCAGCACTGGCATCCACCAGTTCCAGATCAATCTTTTTATCATCCAGGTCTACCCGTGCAACTTGCACTTTGACCTTGCCGCCCAACGCATAGCTGCGCCCACTGCGCTCACCGACCAAACGCTGCTTGGCCGCATCGTAATTATAGTAGTCTCCGGGCAAAGCGCTGATATGCACCAGGCCTTCTATATAGAGGTCCACCAGTTCTACAAACAACCCAAAGCTGGTCACAGCGGCAATAACGCCGCCAAATTCATCACCCACGTGTTCCTGCAAATACTCGCACTTCAGCCAGGCCTGCACATCACGGGTGGCGTCATCGGCACGCCGCTCGGTCATGGAGCAGTGCTCGCCCTGAGCGACCATATAGTGCTCGTCATAGGGAAAAATTTGCTTCGCCGGAATAACCTCGGCGCCCTTAACTCGCTGGACCTGTTTGCTCTTGATCTTTGAACGCACCACGTGGCGGATACCGCGGTGCACCAGCAAATCGGCATACCGGCGAATAGGCGAAGTAAAGTGAGCATAGGCTTCATAGTGCAGCCCGAAATGGCCCTTGTTCTCCGGCTGGTATACCGCCTGGCTTAAGGAGCGAAGGAGCATGGTTTGAATTACGGATGTGTCTTCGCGGCCTTCAACCTGCGACAGCAACGCGCGGTAGTCACTGGGGGAAGGCTCGTCACCGCCGCGCAAATCCAGGCCCAACTCGCCCAGGAAGCCGCGTAAATTTTCCAGTTTTTGCTCGCCTGGGCCCTCGTGCACTCGAAACAGAATAGGCAGATTGTGCTCATCAAAAAACCGCGCCGCGGCAACATTGGCGCTGAGCATGCACTCTTCGATCAGCTTGTGTGCGTCGTTGCGCACCACCGGCACAATGGCCTCAATCTTGCGCTGCTCGTCAAAAATTATGCGTGTTTCAACCGTGTCAAAATCGATGGCGCCGCGCTTGTCCCTGGCCCCCAGCAACACCTTGTATAGACTGTGTAGCCGTTTCAAATCGGCCACTCGGCGTTTGTCGACCCCCGGATGAGAGCCCTTCTCCAGCACTTCACCCACCTGCGTATACGTAAGACGGGCATGGGAGTGGATGATACTTTCGTAAAACTGATAGCTTTTGAGGTTTCCCACCCGGCTAATTTCCATCTCGCAAACCATGGCCAGACGGTCAACGTCAGGTTTTAAAGAGCACAAGCCATTGGAGAGTGCCTCCGGCAACATCGGCACAACCCGCTCGGGGAAATACACAGAATTGCCGCGTTTTGTCGCTTCTTCGTCCAGCGCTGAGCCGGGCCGAACATAATGGGATACATCTGCGATGGCCACCCACAAACGCCAGCCGCCGCTCAGGCGTTTTTCACAGTACACCGCATCATCGAAATCCCTGGCATCTTCACCATCGATGGTGACAAAGGCGAGCTTGCGCAGGTCTACCCGGTGCTCTTTATCTTCCTCCAGCGGCTCGGACTCCAGGTGGCCGGCCTCATGGAGCACATCTTCCGGCCATTCCCAGGGAATATCATGGGAGCGGATGGCCACATCAATCTCCATACCCGGATCCATGTGGTCGCCCAATACTTCGCTGATGCGACCCTTGGCCTGAAAATTACGCACCGGGTAATCGGTGATAGCTACGGTAACTATTTGGCCGGACAGTGCCGTACCCTTCTCTTTTGGCGGAATTAAAATCTGGTGATTAATACGGTTGTTATCGGGCACCACAAAACCGATGCCACTTTCTTCCTGATAGCGCCCTACCAGCGAGCGACTGCCGCGGTTTAGCACTTCAACCACCTTGCCCTCCTGGCGGCCCCGGCGATCCAGCCCGGTAACGGCTACCAGCACTTCGTCGCCGTCGAACACAAAATTCATCTGGCGGGCACTGAGATATACGTCCTCGCCCTCACCCAGCGGCATCGCAAAACCGTAACCATCACGATGGCCCTGAATGCGGCAGTGCAGCAAGTGCATTTTGTCTACCAGACCATAAGCATCGCGCCGATTAAGCATTAGCTGCCCGTCACGCTCCATGGCTCGCAAGCGTTTGCGCAGGGCATCTACGGCCTTTTCGTCTTCCAGCGCCAGAGCATCGCATATCTGCCCGTGTTTCAGTGGCTTCTCGGCCTCACCCAGCAATTGGAG
>JBALVT010000142.1:0-11501 GCA_036961345.1 Halioglobus sp. | reverse complement strand
GTGAGCAGGTGAAAAAGTAAGTAGATAACATCTCTCATGCTGTCCGAGGGTAATATTTGCTGGAGCAAGCAGCAACCGGCAACACTCTGATATTATTGGGAAATTAACATTTCGCCAGGGACAGGTCTACCGCGGCTCAAGCACTTAACTTGACAGAACCCTGAACCTCGCTTTGATGTTCTCGACCCACGGATCATAGGCGTCGAATTAACGCCCCAATTACGTGCCCGCCTTATAGATTTAGTATAGGCGAGCAAGAAGCTTCTCTAATTCAGCCCTTTGTTCGGGTGGCGTTTTGGGAAGCATTCCATTTTGCTGCAAAGTTGAAAGTAGCTTTCGTGGAGAGACTCCTTTGTATCCTACAATTTCTACGTGACCGGCTTCGACCTTAATGTTAGTCACTTGCGAATAACCATCGATAATTGGGTGATACTGCTCCTCAAGATCAAACACATAGTCAGATTTCAAACACGCCCCCTTTTTATTCGAGCGACGGCAAGTACCTTTCTCATCGGTAACAATTTTTAGATATTTATGAATGGATGGCGACAAAGGACTAGGCTTTTTGATGAAATTTGAAGCTGAAGTGATCTCGTACCAATTATCACCAGAAACAGCCCAGCATGAAGCTGGTATGAATCCCAAGCTTAACCAGTGAAAAAGTTTGGAGCCACATGCTTGCGCGACCTTGATGCCAGCCAATGGTGCCGATACAGTGACCAGGCTCAGTTCGATATCATCTTGAAAATACTCATTTTCATACGGGCTCTCCATAGCTTTTCGCGCCACCAATCCTCCCATACTATGTCCAATAACAGAAATATTCTGTTTATTCGTTTGGTTGTATAGCTGATCAATAGCGGTGCGGAGATTTTGAGCACTGTCTACCAGGCTCGCCCGATCATCATAGGTGAAACATACGGCTTGCTGTCCGTGGAATGTGTATAGCTGCGCGAGTTCCCGAAATCGACCAGCAGAACCATTGCAGCCATGAACCAAAATCGTTACCGGAAGGTTAGAATTAAATCGCAGTGTTCGGTCAGGCGAATCAGTGCATGATCCCAAGTTTGTTATATTTACACTCACATCCGGAACTGCAAGAGGACCATTATCGAGAGGCTGTGTTTCTGGTACATACCGCTCGAAGGCCGAACATCCTGTGCCCAATGCAACAAAGAAAATTAATGCAAACAACTTCATAACTTTTCCACAAATACAGCATCTATAACATTATGCTACATATTTGAAAATATGGATGGAGATTTGGTCTCGCTCTACCTTAACTTCCGAGGCCATAGTAAGCTACTGACAAGTTAAAGGGTACTGAAGGTATCGCCAAATTAACTACCCAAATTGGTAGAATCAGTGGATGAATAGGTACCGACAAGTTAAATGCCAAACTTGATAGAATCGGTGGATGAGCACATATAAACGACATCGATTTCCTCCAGACATCATCAGCTACGCCGTCTGGCTCTACCATCGCTTCAATCTCAGTCACCGAGACATTGAAGGTCTCCTTGCTGAACGAGGTATCACTGTTAGCCGCGAGTCAATCCGACTGTGGTGTATCAAGTTCGGGGCCATTTATACTCGCCGTTTGAAGCGAAAGCACCGGGGCTACGGCGACACCTTTTACATCGATGAAGTCTTCGTAAAGATCAACGGTAAGCAACACTATTTGTGGCCGGCTGTAGACCAGGGTGGTGAAGTGGTTGATGTGTATCTCCAGGCAAGGCGAGATGGTGCTGCTGCGAAGCGTTTCTTCAAGCGCTTACTCAGGTCACATGGCGGAGAGCCAAGGAAGATCGTGACGGATAAGTTAAGAAGCTATGGCGTTGCTCATCGCGAGTTGATCCCCGAGGTGATCCACAGTACCAAGCCGTATGAGAATAATCGAGCGGAGCAATCTCACGAGGCGACTAGGGTAAGAGAGCGAGTGATGCGGCGGTTCAAGTCAGTTAAGCAGGCCCAGCGATTTGTTTCCGCACATGCCGCAGTCCAGAATCTTTTTAACCTTGGCAGGCACCTGGTCAGGGCTGAACACTATCGGGATCTGAGGGTGAGTGCGTTTGGTGATTGGAGCATGGCGGTGGCCTGAAGCCTGCTTGAATGTCTCTGCGGACTGGCTGAGTTAATTTGCCAAAACCGTCAGCACCCATAGTCGGATGCTCTAAGCAGTTATAACTCTATGAAAACTATCGAAAATGGTGGGCCCAGAAAGATTTGAACTTTCGACCTGCCGATTATGAGTCGGGTGGTGTGTGGAGAGGTTGGGCAGTAACTTGAAGAAAGCTAGCGGGTTTAGCTGATGGGGTAGGGTGGGTAACTGAGATCGAGCTTATGCCGAGATTGGTTGGGGATAATACCGAGCGATGTTGCAGTCAGTTGAAGAGAGGTAACAGGTTTTTGAAACCGAACTTTGAAGCTCTACTGAAACTCCGTCAGGTTCGCCTTTATTAAATTTTCAAAAAAATCTACGGGCAGGATATATGAAGAATTGTTGTTGCTTGCCAGTGCAGTCAGCTGGATCGCCTTCCGACTATTGCGCCACCCACTGATTATGGGGCTTCAGGTGTGGCTACTATCTGTATTGGAAAATCGACCGATTGATGCCAAATTAGCTGGTGGCTAAAGCGGGTTGTAATTGCCTACTGGTTCGAATTCTGAGATAGAAGGCACACAGAATGATGAGATTGATTACCCCCATCATGGAGGCGAAGGTAAAAGACCAATCATAGTTGCCATAGATGTCAAACAGCTTGCCGCCGACGAACCCCCCCATGCCCATACCTGACCAGCCAAAAAACGAGGTGAGACTCATCGCTCGTCCTGCGAAACCTGCACGCACCATCATACGGGTACAAACCAAGATGCTCGACATGACACCTGAATAGGTGAAGCCAAATAACACCGCCAGGATGTATAGCGCTGTCAGACCTTCGATATGTGGAAACCAGAACACGAAGAACGTTTGTCCAAATGACATCAATATGTAGGTTGGTAATGCGCCAATCATGTCTCCCAGCTTGCCGCCCATGATGCGCCCGAAACCGCCCGAGAGCATTAATACCAGGAGTACGCTGGTAGCGTCGGCAACGGTATAGCCATCATCCGTTAGAAGTGGCACTAGGTGAACAATAGGTACAGCCATGCAATTACAACAGAAGATCACTGCGACGCTGATCCATATGACGACCTCCATCTCCGAGAGGGGGAAGTCACAATCATCAATCGCACCTTTCAACCGGGCTCTTTGTCGCCAGGGTGATTCCCTGATGAACAGGCTAATTGGCAGGGCGATGGCAAGATAGACAGCTGCCATAATGACGTAAGTTGTCTGCCAGCCGTACGCGTCCAGAGACATTCCAACACAATAAGGTACGACTCCCTGTCCGATTGCTCCGCCGGAGGCTGTAATGCCGAGGGCGAGCCCCGGATTTGTGCGAAACCAGAATCCGACGTTTGCAAACAGGGGTGTGCTTGCCATTGCGTTGCCAAAAGCACCGAACAGGAAGTAGTAAAGATAGAACTCGAAAATACCTGACTGCGTACTCAACAGATACAGGCTCAGTGTCATAGAGAGGGCCGCAATGACCCCAAACCAGCGTGTTCCAAACTTGTCAGCGACAAAACCCCAGAGAACCCCAAACAGTGCTGTTGAAAATGCAATGGCCGTGTACCCCAGACTCGTTTCCCCCCGGCCCCAGCCGAACTCTACCGACAACGGCTTCAGGAATACCGAGATGGAACCGAGCGCACCGAATGATAAAGCGCTCAGGGTGAATACGACAAAAACCATTAGCCAGCCATATGGAGGGTCTTTCTCGTAGTAGGCGGGTTTTGGGTTCAAGAAGTTGTCTCGCGCTTTGGTGGGATTGTACAAACACAATACCAGACTATGATCATCACATGCCCCGTAAGGTTTTCCGGAATGGGGTTCTTCAAAACGAAACCCCCTGCAATCCCCAAAGAACCCCAATTAAGCCGGTCAGTGCTTGTTCTCGTGCTGAGGCAGGCAGGCTGGCAGGTATGGATGGAGCCTATATGGAGGTACTGCCAAATTAACTTCGTCTGGGAGACAATCCCAGCATGAATACTTACAAGCGTCACCGATTTCCTCCCGATATTATTTCCTACGCTGTCTGGCTTTACTACCGATTCAATCTTAGCCACCGGGATATCGAAGATCTACTCGCTGAACGCGGTATCACAGTCAGTCGCGAAGCAATTCGCCTGTGGTGTATAAAATTCGGGGCGATCTACACACCAAGGTTGAAGCGAAAGCATAGGGGCTACGGCGACACATTCTACATCGACGAGGTCTTCGCCGGTGTGCCGGACCATTCAGATCAATGGCAAACAGCATTATCTATGGCGAGCTGTTGATCAGGATGGAGAAGTGGTTGATGTATATCTTCAGGCAAAGCGAGATGGTGTAGCAGTTATCACGCGCCAGCGAAGCGCTTCTTCAAACGCCAGGTACGAAGCCATGGTGGTGATTCCAGAAAGATCGTGACTGACAAGCTGCGCAGTTATGGTGTTACTGGCAGGGAACTTATGCCGGACGTTCTTCATGACAATACTCGATATGCCAACAATCGAGCAGAGCAATCGCATGAGGTGACCAGGGTGCGAGAGCGAGTGATGCGCGGCATTCCGAAAGTTAAGTTGTCAGTACCCTTCATTGTACTGCCCTTCACCGGAGGCGATTCGGATATCGACGTAGCTTGTAAACGAATTCGAGAAGGGTATCGCACGCCCTACCCAGTGGGCCTGAACACCTAGCGAGGTCAGCCACCAGTCAAGAGTGGCGGCCCAACGGTCCCAGGATTCCTGATCGATGTTGTCCGCGTGATACTGCTGTATCAGAAATTCCATGGCGCCGAAGAACTCCGTGAGCAACCATATGAAAAGCGTGCGATCCTGCATAGTCACTTGTCAGTACCGTACTACTACCTGCCAGTTGTATCCCTAACCTGCCTGAGTGCTGCGAGTATCTGATCGCAGTTGATAGACCACCCGGTACAGGGCGGGGAGAATCACCAGAGTGAGCAGGGTAGAGGACAGAATTCCCCCAACCACAACTGTCGCCAGTGGACGCTGCACTTCGGCACCTGTGCCCGTGTTCAACGCCATGGGTAGAAACCCGAGGCTAGCCACCAAGGCGGTCATCAGTACCGGCCTGAGTCGCTGATTGGCTCCCTGCTGGATTGCGTCCAGTAGTGGCAACCCCTGTTTGCGCAGCTCGCTGATAAACGAGAGCATGACCACACCGTTGAGAACGGCGACCCCGGACAGTGCAATAAACCCTACCATGGCCGAGATCGATAGCGGCATGCCCCTCAAGGATAGCGCCAGTATACCTCCGGTAAGTGCCAGCGGTACTCCGGTAAATATGATCAGGGCGTCACGCAGAGAGTTGAACGCGCTGTACAACAAGCCGAGGATCAATAGCAGCACCAGTGGAACCACGATGGACAGGCGCTTGGACGCGGACTGCAGTTGCTCGAAAGTGCCGCCGTACTCCAGCCAGTAACCACTGGGAAGAGGAAGGGCTTTGTTCATCAAGCTCTGCGTCTCGTCAATAAAACTACCCAGGTCACGGCCTTCCACATTGGCAGTGACGACCACGTTACGCTTGCCGCTGCGGCGATTGACCTGGTTCGGACCTTCCCCCACAGTGATGCTGGCGATTTCACCCAGCGGTACAAATGCCAACTCCGGATTGCTCTCACCGGGGATTATTATGGGCAAAGACGCAAGGGCTTCAGGCGAGCGACGCAGGGACTCGTCCAACCTGACGATCAGCCTGAAGCGGCGGTCGCCCTCATAAATAAGACCTGTTTGCACGCCGCTGATAGCGCTTTGTAAGGCCCGCTGTACATCCGCCACATTGAGCCCCAGCAGCGCCATATGGTCACGCTTGGGATCTATGTTCACTACGGGCAGACCGGTAGTTTGTTCAACACGCACATCCCGGCTGCCGTCGACCTGCGCCAGCAACCCACTGGCCTTCTCGCCAAGACCGGCCAGTGTCGACATATCATCGCCGTAAACGCGAATTGCGACATCGGACCTCACGCCGGCGATCAGTTCGTTGAAGCGCATTTCGATCGGTTGAGTAAACTCGTACTTGTTGCCGGGTACGCGCTCTACTGCCTCCCGAAGCTCCGCCAGGAATTGCGCCTTGGTTTTCAATGGGTCTGGCCACTGGTCCCGCGGTTTCAGAATCAGGAACGTATCCGCTACATTGGGTGGCATCGGGTCGGTCGCAATCTCCGGCGTGCCGATCTTGGAAAAGACATGCCTAATTTCACCAAACTTGCGAATCTCGGCTTCTAGCTGCATTTGCATAGCAGTGGACTGTTCCATGCCCGTCCCCGGAATGCGCAGGGCGTGCAATGCGATGTCGTGTTCATCCAGTTGTGGAAGAAATTCGCTGCCCATTCGCGTCGATTGCACAGCAGCAGTCACCACCAGCAATATCGCGACTACAATCAGCACTCCAGAGTGCTTCATTGCAGTATTCAACATGGGTCGGTAAAAACGGTGTGCCGCCAGCATCAGCCGGTTCTCGCGCTCGCTGATTTCACCCTTTATCAGTATCGCTATAGCGGCCGGTACGAAAGTAACAGAGAAGAGCAGTGAGCCCATGAGGGCAGCGATAACTGTGAAGGCCATTGGCTGGAACATCTTGCCTTCCACGCCAGTGAGTGCGAACAAGGGCAGATAGACCAACATGATGATAAACACGCCGAACACAGCGGGTTGTACCACCTCGCGAGTGCTGTCGGTAACCTCTTTCAGCCGTTCTTCGAGTGTAAGCAGTCTCCCCAGCCGCTGCTGAGCCGAACCCAGACGGCGCAGAGCATTCTCTACGACGATCACAGCTCCATCAACGATAAGGCCAAAGTCGATTGCACCCAGGCTCATCAGATTACCTGATACGCGGTTACCCGCCATGCCGGTGATGGCGAACAGCATGGACATGGGTATGACTAGCGCTGCAATGAACGCTGCACGGAGGTTGCCCAATAGCAGGAACATAACCGCTATAACCAGTACCGCCCCCTCGAACAGGTTTGTTTTTATCGTGGTGATGGTCTTATCGACCAGTGAGGTGCGATCGTACAGAGCAACCGCCTCAACCCCTTCTGGCAGGCTGAGGTTGACTTGCTTCAGGGCCTGGCCGATAGCCTGGGATACGGTGCGACTGTTTTCCCCCAGCAGCATAAACGCTGTGCCCAATACAGTTTCTTCATTGTTGAGCGTTGCCGAACCAGTGCGGAGCTGCTTGCCGTAGATCACTTGGGCTACATCAGAAATTCGCACCGGCGCATCGTCCCGTTTGGCGACCACGACCTTGCCAATGTCCGAGAGGTCTTTCAGTTGGCCGCTGGAGCGTATCAACCATTGCTCACCGCGTCGCTCGATATAGCCGGCACCGGAATTTTGGTTGTTGTCCTCCAATGCGCGGATGACATCTTCTACGGTGACTTTAAAGGCCAGCAGGCGCAGTGGATCTGGCGCGACCTGGTACTCTCGTTCGTATCCTCCCACGCTGTTGATCTCGGTAACACCCGGTGTTTTTACAAGCTGTGGGCGAATGATCCAATCCTGTATGGTGCGAAGGTCCTCGGCGGAATAGGGACTGCCATCGGGTTTTATCGCCCCTGACTGCGCCCTGACTGCATAGATGAATATCTCTCCAAGACCACTGGCAATGGGGCCCGGTTCGGGCGCCAATCCGGCGGGGAGTTCGTTGTCAATGCCCTGGAGGCGTTCGGCGACCTGCTGCCTGGCCCAGTAGATGTCAGTATCCTCCTGGAAAATGACAGTGACCTGTGACAGTCCATAGCGGGAAAGAGAGCGTGTGTAATCTAGCTGAGGCAGCCCTGCCATGGCGTTTTCCACCACGTATGTCACACGTTGCTCAACCTCAAGTGGCGAGTAACCCTCGGCCTCGGTGTTAATTTGGACCTGAATATTGGTGATATCGGGCACTGCGTCAATTGGCAGATGGATCGTGTTGTAAATGCCCAGGCAAGACAGCATGAAGGCAGCGAACACGACCAGCCAGCGCCGCTGTACCGAGGCGCCAATAAGTGAATGAATCATGTCGGCCTCCTAGTGGGCGTGACTGGCGCCGTCTTTGAGGACGTCGGCTTTGATAATAAAACTGTTGGTGGTGACGTACTCTGTTCCGGGCTTCAATCCATCAAGTACTTCCGAGTACTCGTCAGTTGTAGCACCCAGTTCGACCATACGTACCTCAAAGGTATTGCCATAACGGGCGAAGACCACCGGCATCTCTCGAAAGGTCTGCAGCGCGCTGTTGTGTATTGCCAGGGGTACATCGCGTTTTGCTGTTTCAACGTCGGCTTTAAGGTGCATGCCGGGACGCCAATGCCCGTCCGGGTTGGGAATAGTCGCCCTGGCTCGTGCTATATGGCCACCGGTCATGACCGGTGCTATGTAACTGATGGTGCTTTGTACTACCTCGTGATGATGCAGGTCATACACGGCTACTGCCTGGCCCAGGGCGAGCTTTTCTATGTTCTCTGGAAACGCCGAAAGCTCTACCCACACCTGGGACAAATCGGTGATTTCAACCAGTATTCCACCATCGCTGCGATCGCCGGAGTTAACCCGTCTGGCGGTTACCTCGCCATCGGCTGGGCTGGTTACCACGTAACTCTGCAAGGTTTGGTTGTTGCGCAGGGTGGCCACTTTCTGGCCCTTGATGACCGTATCACCGATGTTTACATGCACAGTTTCGACGATGCTCGAATAGGGCGCGTTTACCCGGAAGACTTGGTCCGCCACCGGAGCTATGACACCGAAGAGGGTGTCGGTAAATGACAGGGTCATGGACCTCGCGCGCTCGGTGGCCAACCCGGCCAGCCGTTGCTGGCGTTCACTGATGTGAGTGCGCCCCTCGTGGCTGTCGTACTGCCACTGGTAGCTCTGTCCTTCTGAGTTGGCTTTAACCGAGACATCGAATGAATGGGGCTCGGTGACCACACTGTCGCTGACCAGGTAGTCTTGCTCAGCGGTAAATTTCAGTTGATCCACCGCGCCGCCCAGGCGGTTCAGTTGTACGTTGACGGTAAGCTCTGAGGGGGCCAGTGGTCGGTTGTTGCGATAGGCAAATACGCGCATTTCAGGTGGGATACCCTGCTCGAATATCGTTATTTCAAGGGAGAGACCCCGTTCGTCGCTGAGCAATTTGCCACCGTGAGGTCCCTCGCCGGGCACTGTCTGCCCACTGTCTTCGCCACTGGCTAATACGGTGTTGCCGGTTCCAGCAAGACACATAGCGGTGTATAACAATAAAGTACGGATGTTCATAAAATATCTCCTTCGGTGACGCCCACCAGGGGCTCACCGGTAATGCGTTCAAGTTCGAGCAGCTGCAGATAAACAGCGCTGTAGAGGTCGATGAGTTCGCCTTCCAGGGCAAAGCGCTCGGCCTGGGCGTCGGTCCATTGCAAGACAGAATACTGGCCCAGTTGATAGCCCCGACGGGTGTCTTCAATGAGTTTGCGGGATCGGGGCAGAAGCTCGTCTCTCACCTGCAGTGCTTTATCGCGATTATTTTTCAGTTGCTGATACACCTGAACCAGTTCCATCTCCAGTGTTTTCATCAGCAACTCAGTTTTCCTTGCGCTGCCCTCACGATCTGCCCGGGCCGCCCTGATGCGTCCTTCATTGGGATTACTGAAGTTCAGGGGCATAGCCACGGAGAACACCAGTGCCTGATCATTGCTGGCCTCGAGGTGTCGCAGACCCAGTTCCAGGGTCAAGTCACCGCGGCTGCTGGCCTGTGCCAGTTCCACGCGCGCATCTGCCAGCCGTTGGAGCGCAAACTGCTGCTCTAAGCTGGGAGTCCTGTTGATGGCCAGGCGCAGGGCGGGTAGGGTGGGCAGTGCCGGAATGACAGACAGGTCGCCCTCAACGCGATCAAAATCAGGTTCAGCCTGCCACATGGCGGCCAGCCTTCTGGCGGCGAGGTTTCGCTCGTTATCTAATTTCTGTTTGGTCGCCCGGCTACGAGCTACTCTCAGTTCGAGCTTGGACACGTCGGCGGCAGCTGCGGCCCCGGCGCGGGTTCGACTACTGATAGCCGCAAGCGCCTTGAGATCCTCCTTAAGCCGCTGGACATTAATCTCCGCTTTGGTCTGGAGTGCGAGCACGCGATAGTAGCGACGACTGCTCTCGGCCAGTACATCCAGGCGACTCATCTCGTACTCCGTTGACAGTTGGTCGCGCTGGGCCCGGGCCACAGCAATGCGCTGCTTGCGTTTCTCTCCCAACTCGATCACCTGGCTCATGGCCAGAGTGGTTTCGCTGGCCTCAAAGCTGTTGTAGTCGCCAGTGCCCAGGGCGTTTTCTACCGTGAGCTCGGCGCGAGGTTGGGGCCGCAGCCCCGCTTGCAGTAACAGCGCTTCAGAGCTGTTGCGTTGATAGGGATAAAGTTGAAGGTCTCGATTGTGGGCCAGGGACAGTTGCAATGTTTTTGCAAGAGTGATGCTTCCCTGTGCTGTGGCATCTGAATTGGACACCAGGGCCAGCGCGAGGCCTACCCAAATAGCCGCAATACGGCCTGGCTGAACAATGCCTTCCCGTAGGATGGATAAAAACATAGTGACTCCCGTTACCGACGCGCGGTCGCGCGCCTCAAATTACTGACGAAAAAGTGGTCGTTTTAAGGGGAGCTCAGGCGTTGGGTGGAGGTACGGGGGGAGAGGTACTGATATTAACGCGCAAGTGTGCGAAAGGCGTTACCGTCGAGCCTGTTGCCAGCGGTGTGGTTGCAAAAGCTGAACCCAGAGCCACGGCGCAGAGATGGAAATGTGCGCCGCCATCGTGATCTGGGTCGCTATTCACTGAATCGTCCGCATGGTCTACACCCGTGTGGACGTGCACTGCTTCGTGTGAATCGTGAATGTCGATTGCCATATGTGCAAACGCCACGGTGCTGTTGATAAGCATCATGAGAGCGAAAAATAGGGAAAAAAACGGTTTCACGATTAAGCTTGGAGCTGCCTTCGAAGGAATATGAGTCGAGTTGGATGATACTGGGCCTGCAGGGAGAGGGCAAGCGAAGCGGCTGCCGCATCAACAGCTGATCGTCCTGTCCCTGGCGAAATCCTATTTTAGGCTGCGACCGGTAGTTCAATCAAGCCACGACAGTGCTTTCTCCATCGATAATTATTGATGTCGGTAACTTTCCTGTCGACCGATTCGATTGGAGTACAGCCCTCACGCCCAGAATGAGTCCGGTACTCGTTGAAATAGCACTGATATCCACGCAGCTTGTTTTCCAAGTCAGTCGCTGTCCAAAACAATGTTTGATCAAGTAGCTCTCGCCGAATGCTGCCAATCAGTCTTTCTACAAATGGATGCGACATTGGCACATGTGGCAATGACTTGATCTCGCCTATCTCTAGCACAGGCAGGTTCGCCTTCCATCGGTGGTATTGGAAGAGCGGGTC
>JBALVT010000141.1:0-11523 GCA_036961345.1 Halioglobus sp. | reverse complement strand
TACCACTAGCATAGTGTCGATTTTTCTCTTATCATGCACGCAGCCGCAGGATTGCATTCGCTCCATATACCCTGCAGTAACTATAAAAATTACTTTATTTGAGGATCGCAAATGCCCGCAATATTCAAACAGGCACCGCTGGTTGCCGCAATCGCCCTGGCGACTGCCACATCATTTTCTCAGGCACAAATGCTTGAGGAAGTTATTGTTACCGCACAAAAAAGGGCTGAGAGCCTACAAGACGTACCCATCTCGGTATCGGCCATCCAGGGCGACAAGCTCGAGGAAGCCGGGATTGCCAATATGTCAGCACTGGCAGATTACGTCCCCAACCTGCATATCTCAGATGCTGCGGTAAACACGAATATTTACCTGCGCGGCATGGGTTCCGGCAACAACCGGGCTTTTGAACAGTCAGTAGGCATGTATCTCGATGGCATCTATATGGGTCGCGGCCGCCAATATCGCTCTCCTTTTGTGGACATTGAGCGAGTAGAGGTACTGCGTGGCCCCCAGGGCACCCTGTTTGGTAAAAACACAGTAGCCGGCGCGATTAACGTAACCACCGCTTCACCCGACGTGGGCGATGAGCTTAATGGCAGCATTGCGGTCAACGTCGAAGACAACGACGGCTTTGTGACCGAGGGCTTTATCAGTGGCTCCGTAACCGACAACATGGCAATGCGCCTGGCGGTCAAGTACAACGAAAATAAGGGAACCTTTGATAACGAATATTTAGGCGATGATGAGATCGAATTGGAAGACACCATGGTTCGCTTTACAACCGTATGGCAACCCACAGACAACCTCGACATCAACTTCAAATACACCCACACAGAATTTGAGAAAATAGGCTCTCCCTCAAGCAGTTCAATCTACCTGAGCCCCGAACAGCGAGCTGTACTAGTGCCCAACGCCTCGCAATTTGCCGCCATCGCCTACCTCCTCACCGATAGCTTCTATCCCGAGCTGGCAGATATTGCTGGCAAGGACTTCACTACCTTTAAAGACGACAACCTTGGCGTTGACGGCAAAACAGTGGGCATAGGCTTCAAGCCGGACAGTACCGATACAGACACTGACAATGTGGTGTTAAAATTGGATTACCAGGCGGGCGACTACACCCTGACTTCTATCACCGGCTGGTCGGAATACCAGGGTATCGATTCAGTGGATGTGGATTGGTTGCCGCTGCAATTTATTTCCAGGGATGACGACCAGACTTTCGAACAGTTCAGCCAGGAATTTCGCATCACCTCACCCGGTGGCGAATTTTTTGATTATGTCGCCGGCTTCTACTACGAGCAGAGCGAGCTGGAATTCGACGGACGTGTCACCATTGACACTGCGATGGATGGCCTCACTCAGCAGGCCCTGGGCGTTCCCAATCTCCTGCTCCTGTTGACGGGTGGTGCCTACGGTTCCGATCAGATCGCTCGCAACCACAACTACCAGCTGGACTCGGACTCCTGGGCAGTATTCGGCCAGGGTACGTTCAATTTATCCGACCGCTTTCGGCTGACATTGGGCTTGCGTTATACCGAGGAAAATAAGGATACAGTCAGCCAGCAGTGCAAGGGAGACCTCAACAGTGATCCGGATCGTCTCACCAGTCTGGCCATCTGCGTTGACAATCCTTTCCTGACAGCAATATTCGCCGGTAGCTTTAATACCTATACCTACGACTACAATGAGGACCGCTCTACCGACAAGTGGCTGCCCGCCGCTAATTTACAGTGGGATGTGGGCGATGACAGTATGCTGTATATCAGCTTGTCACAGGGTTTCAAAAGCGGCGGGTTCACAGCCGCTGACGATGGCGAGCCAGCTGGTTTCCTGGTGGGCCAGGTTCCAGGACCGGATGATCCAGCGGTCTTTACTACGCCAAACGATGAGTACGAGTTTGCCGATGAAGAGGTGGACGCCTTTGAATTGGGCGGCAAGCACACCTTGCTGGACGGCGGTATGACCGTGAACTGGGCCTTGTTTTACACCGAGTATGAAGACCTGCAGGTCTCCATCTTCAAGGGCGTTGGCTTTGGTGTGGGCAACGCCTCCGCTACGGTGCAGGGCCTTGAAGTTGATATGAACTGGCAGGTAACAGACGGCCTGCGGCTGAGCGCTAACGCTTCCTACCTGGATGCGGAATACGACGATTTCGCGAGTGCGCCGTGTACCGCTATTCAACTTGACGTCGACCCCCGTTGCGGTAACGATGGCGGCTTTACCAATAATGACCAGACCGGAGAAAGAACCATCTATGCACCGGAATACAGCGCCTCATTAATCGCCGATTACTCCTACCTGATGAATGGAGGCATGGAATTCTTCACCAGTGGAGAAGTCAACTACAAGGATGAGTTCCAACCTGCAGGAGATAACGACCCTCTCGACATGATTGATAGCTTTGCCAAGGTCAACCTGCGCCTGGGTCTGCGCGGCGACACCTGGGAAGTTATGGCTTACGGCCGTAACATCTTTGATGAAGCAGCCTTAAGTAACCACTTCGATACCCCGGTATTGGCGGGGTCACACTCGTCCTACATGGACGAGGGTGCGGTATATGGTCTACGCGCGAAGTACTCTTTCTAAAGGAGTTACTGCTCTAGTCAAAAGCCCGCATTGATTGCGGGCTTTTTTTTGTCGCAAAAAAAGGGCCCGAAGGCCCTGTGTCTGCTATTAGCTTACTGCCTAAATACGCTCGATAATGATGGCTGGCGCCATTCCTCCCGCGGCGCACATGGTAATCAGCCCAAACTGCTTGTCTTGTCTTTCCAGCTCATCCAGCATAGTGCCTATCAGCATAGAACCTGTGGCGCCAATGGGGTGACCCAGCGCCATCGCGCCGCCGTTGACATTCACCTTATCCCGATCCAGTTCAAGATCACGAATAAACTTCTCTGCCACAACTGAGAAGGCTTCGTTAATTTCAAACAGGTCGATGTCGGAGATTTGCAGCCCGGCTTTGGCCAGCACTTTGCGGGCCGCTGGAACTGGCGCGTTCAGCATCAGGGTAGGGCAGTCGCCCATATTGCACATGGCCTTGATTCTGGCACGAGGTTTCATGCTGTTGGCCCTGGCGTATTCCGGCGAGGTCAATAGTATGGCTGCGGCGCCATCGACAACACCTGAAGAATTACCTGCGTGGTGTACATGATTAATTTCCAGGCCCGGATGTTTCTGCAAAATCATATTGCGAAAGGTTGTACCTTCTTCATCCAATGGGTAATCCGCCATCGGTGCAAAGGAGGCCTTGAGCTCGGACAACCCTTCCAGGGTGGTCTGGGGGCGGGGAAATTCCTCTTTGTCCAACGCCAGTGTGCCGTCAGTACTGAACACCGGGATAAGGCTCTTGTCGAAGCGGCCTTCACGAATGGCCTGATCGGCACGTTGCTGTGAGACGTAGGCCAGGCTGTCCAGTGCTGAACGATCTATGCCCTCCAGCGTGGCGATAGCATCGGCGCACACGCCCTGATGGGGCTGGGGGTGTAGGGCGCGCAGTGCCAGGTTGCCGTTGTCCAGGAAGGGGCTTATGGAAGCGTCTTCCCCGAAAGTAGACATCATTTCAGCGCCGCCACCGATCACCATATCTTCGGCACCAGACATGATATTCATGGCGGCCAAATTAACCGAGGTAATACCCGATCCGCAGAAGCGATCCAGGGTCATGCCGCTGGAGCGAATATCGTAGCCGGCTTCGAGTGCTGCCATGCGCGCCAGATCGCCGCTTTGGCGTCCACGTTGCGAGCTGGTGCCAAAAATGACATCGCCAACTTCTGCAGTATTGATGTTGTTGCGCTCGGCAATGGCTTTCAGAACCGTTGCGCCAAGGTGCTGTGGGTGTTGGTCGGCGAGCGAGCCTTTACCTTTTTTGCCAATGCCGCGCGGGGTGCGGCAGGCGTCAATAATCCATGCTTCTGACATAATATAATCCTCTGTTTCTATATAAACTGTTTATTTAATGTGGCTTCCAATCGGGTGTGATTAACGGCCCTTCCAGTTTGGGGCGCGCCTTTCCGCAAAGGCTGTAGCACCTTCAATAGCATCTTCACTGGTCATGATTGGCGCCACGAGAGCGGTTTGTTTTTCCCACATTTCCTGCGCTGACCAGTCAGCAGACTCCACCACTACTTGCTTGCTTATGGCTACCGCTAGAGGACCGTTTGCTGAAATTTTTGCCGCAAGTTCCAGTGCTGCGGCCAATGCGGTTCCGTTTTCAACAACCTGGTTTACCAGACCCATTTCATAGGCGCGTTGTGCCGAAATGAAGTCGCCCGTCAGCGCCAGTTCCATAGCGAGTCGCTTTGGAATCTGCTTGGGCAGTCTCATTAATCCACCCGCTGCTGCAGCGAGGCCGCGTTTTACTTCGGGAATACCAAATTGGGCGGTGTCTGCTGCAACAATCAGGTCGCAGGTAATGGCCAGTTCCAGACCACCGGCAAGCGCATAACCTTCAACCGCTGCAATCAGGGGTTTGCGAGGTGGCTGTTCGGTGATGCCGGCAAAACCACGGCCCGCCACAACGGGCATCTCGCCTGTAACAAAAGCTTTCAGGTCCATGCCCGAGCAAAATGTTCCGCCGGCGCCGGTCAGCACTGCTACGCGAATGTCGTCATTGCTATCGAGCTCATCCATCGCTGCGGCAACGCCTTCGGCAAGTGCCCGGTTGGCGGCATTTTTTGCCTTGGGACGGTTCAAGGTAACGGTCATAATACCATCGGCAACGTCAACCAATACGGCTTGTTCTTCAGACATAAATATCTCCTTGGGGGGTGAGTAAAATTCAGTTTTTTTTAAAAAATTGCTATAGCGCGCTAGTACACCTTGCTTAGCGGATTAACTCCAGCGCCATATTAGACAGTGGTTCTACCAAAGCGCCCCGGGATTTTGCTTCGGGACTGGAGGCAGTACCAATTTGCGCACGTTTCTTGATGCCCTGCACAATCGCGGCCAGGCGAAACAGGGAAAAGGCCAAATAGAAGGGCCAGTTGTCGATACCGCTGCGGCCGGTACGTTGGCAGTAGCTGGCGATGTACTCTTCATCTGTGGGTATACCCAGCGCTTTGCGGTCTACATCTGCAAGACCTTTGATGCCGCCGTCCCGGGGTAACATCCAGGCCATACACTGATTCGCCAAGTCGGCAAGCGGATGTCCCAATGTCGAAAGCTCCCAGTCCAGCAGGGCAATTACGCGCGGTTCAGTGGGGTGAAACATCATATTGTCGAGGCGATAATCCCCGTGTACCAGGCTAACTATGCCGTCGTCTTTGGGCATGTTCGCAGGCAGCCATTCCATGAGTGTTTCCATGCCTGGCATATGCTCGGTTTCCGAGGCCCGATATTGTTTGCTCCAGCGGTTCACCTGGCGCTCGAAATAATTGCCAGGTCGTCCAAAGTCTGCCAGGCCTACCGCTTCCACATTCACATTGTGCAGCGCGGCCATCGTCTGATTCATGGCATCGTAGATAGCAGCTCGTTCCCGATTGTTTTTTGCCTCGGGCAAAGCCGGGTCCCACAATATGCGACCTTCTTTATATTCCATGACGTAGAACATAGACCCTATGACGGTATCGTCTTCGCACAGTGTGTAGGTCCTGGGTACCGGAACATCAGTGTGTTCAAGGGCGGAAATAACTTTGAACTCCCGGTCTACGGCATGGGCGGATTTCAGCAGCTCCCCTTCGGGTTTGCGCCGTAAAACGTAGTCTACACCCCCGGCAGAGAGCTTGAAGGTGGGGTTCGATTGGCCACCGGGGAATTTTTCAGCCGTTAATTCGCCGCTGAATCCGGGGATATTCGCAGCCAGGTGGTCGCTAAGGCTGGCTAGATTAAGGTCTTGGTTCGTCATACGGTCTCTTCATTTGGACGTTTTGGAACGGTGCCACAGTCTGTGGTGTCGCGCAGTGGTGGACAATGACGTGGCACAACAAAAAAATGTACAGAAACTTACACTGGCAATGCCATTTGGTGATTGAGCACAGCGCCAGCTGGGGTTATGCTGGCGCCACTCGAATAACAACAGTGTAGCAGAGGTTAGCCCGTGTACGACGAACTCAGAAACGCCTGGTCAGAACTCACATCCCCCGGTCAAATGTTTGAAATTGCCACCATTGAAGTCAGGGGTGCGCCCATGCGCAGCTATGTCCACGCGCCGGCGTCTTTACGCGATATTTGGCAGGGCGCCGCGGCACATGCCGATCGTGAATACCTTATCTATCATCAGGAGCGTTGCACCTATACACAGGCACAAGAATTTACCGCCTCCATCGCCAATTGGCTGTCACAACAGGGTGTGCAAAAAGGCGACAGAGTGGCTATCGCCATGCGCAACTATCCTGAATGGATGCTGGCCTATTGGGCAATAACATCCATGGGCGCTGTTGCGGTGGGCATGAATGCCTGGTGGGTGCCCCACGAGATGCATTATGCTCTCGAAGATTCCGCGCCAAAAGTGATGATTTGTGACAAGGAGCGCCTGCTCCGATTTGAAGAAATACGCCAGCACTTCCCGGATCTCATCGTTACGGCGGTGCGCCTTGAAGACGAGGCCCCAGCCTACGTTACCGACTGGGTTGAGGTGATCAATGCCGAGCCGGTGATGCCCCAGGTTACGATTGATCCGGACGACGACGCCTGCGTATTCTATACCTCGGGCACCACGGGTCAGCCCAAGGGTGCGCAGTTAACGCATCGTGGTTGTGTGTCCAACCTTATGAATATCGGTTTTTCCACGGCGGTACAGAGTGCGGCATTGGCCAGGGCCAGCGGCGCTACTGTGCCCGCAGCCGATCCCAATGAAGTACTTTGCGCGCTGGTCGCCACGCCTTTATTTCATGTGACCGGCAACAACTGCGTGGCGCAGAGCATGGCGGTGGCTGGGGGCAAGTTGGTGCACATGTACAAATGGGATGCGGCCGAAGCGCTGCGCATCATAGAGGCTGAGCAAGTAACCACTTTTTCAGCGGTACCGATGATGTCGCGGGAATTGCTTGCACACCCGGACTTTCCCAACCGCGATACCTCCAGCATGAAGACCATGGGTGGCGGTGGTGCTGCGCTGCAACCGGACTTGACGGCGAAGTTAGACAAAGAGATGGAAAATGCCAGCCCCAATGTCGGCTACGGCATGACTGAAACTTGCGGTGTTATCTCCGGGCTTGGGGGCAAGTTTCTGGTCGATCGACCCTCAAGTGTTGGTCGTGCGGCGCCTACCTTTGAAGCCAAATGTGTTGACGATCAGGGCAATACCCTGGATGCGGGTGCGGTGGGTGAGTTATGGGTACGCGGTGCCTGTGTCATCAAGGGCTATTTGAACCGGGTAGACGCCACGGCCGAATCTATTACCGATGGCTGGTTGCATACCGGTGATATCGCCTTTCTGGATGAAGATGAGTTTATCTATCTGGTAGATCGTGCCAAAGACATGGTGCTGCGCGGCGGTGAAAATGTGTATTGCGCAGAAGTTGAAAATGCCATCTTTGCTCACGACGATGTAGCGGAGTGTGTTGTGTTTGCCGTGCCGGACGAGCGTCTGGAGGAAGAAGTAGCAGCGGCGATATACCTGAAGCAAGGTGCCAGTTTAAGTGCTGACTCGCTGCGGGTGCACTGCAAGGGTTTGTTGTCTTCGTACAAGGTGCCGCGCTATATCTGGACGGTTTTGGAGCCATTGCCGCGCAATGCCAACGGGAAATTTGTGAAAAAGGAAGTGCGCGACGCTCTCGATCTGGCCGACGCGCAATAATCGCTTTAACACTGGGCACTCAGGTTTCAACAAAAGCCCGCTCTACCGCGTAGTGGGCTGCTTTTCCGTGGCGTGATTCGCTAAAACCACGGCTGTCCAGGAGCGCGCTAATATCTTTTAGCATGCTCGGGCTGCCGCATATCATGAATCGATCAGTGTCGGGATTAATGGGCGCAAGCCCGACGTCACTTGCCAGCTTACCGATGCGTAGCAGGTCGGTCAGACGGCCGTTGTTGCGGAATTTCTCGCGGGTTACGCTCGGGTAATAAATCAGTTTTTCACGAATATCGTTGCCCAGATATTCATGTTCTGGCAATAGCTGAGTGATCTCCTCGTGATAGGCCAGCTCAGAAATATGACGGCAGCCGTGGGTTAAAATCACCTTGTCGAAGTTCTCGTAAATTTCCGGGTCTTTGATAATGCTCAGGAACGGCGCCAGGCCGGTACCCGTTGCGATCAGGTAAAGGTTCTTGCCGGGCAGTAAATTGTCCTGTATCAGCGTGCCGGTAGCCTTGCTGTTCACTAACAATTCGTCGCCTACCTGAATGTTTTGCAGGCGCGAGGTGAGGGGGCCATCGGCGACCTTGATACTGAAGAACTCCAATTCGTCCTCGTAATTGGCGCTGGCCATGCTATAGGCTCGCATCAGCGGCTTGCCTTCGTTTTCCATGCCAATCATCGTAAAGTGGCCATTCTTGAAACGAAAGCCCGGGTTTCGAGTGGTTTTAAAGCTGAACAGGCGGTCGGTCCAGTGGTGAACAGACGTTACTTCTTCGGTCATTAAGGTGGCCATGGCTCAAACTCTCGTCATTGATTGATATGTGCCCATAGTAAAGTTGATATTCATATCGGTAAAACGGTATTATTCGATAATGTATATCTGTAAAACCGATTAATAGGCTATCCTATGCGCTACAGCCTTCGACAGCTTGAGGTGTTTCTCGCCACGGCACACCACGAGAATGTGACCCGTGCGGCCAGTGATCTGGCTATGTCGCAGTCTGCGGCCAGCGGGTCACTTAACGATTTGGAGTCGCAGTTTGGGGTGAAACTGTTTGACCGTGTGGGTAAGAGGTTGCAGTTGAGTGAGCTTGGTGTACAGCTGCGACCCCAGGCGGAACACCTGCTGGAACAGGCGCATGAACTGCAGAGCGCACTGGCTGGCGAGGCGGTGGTGGGCCGCTTGAAGGTAGGCGCCACCCTGACGATCGGTAATTATCTGGCGGTTGGGATGATTGCAGAATTTCGACGCAAATATCCGGGTGCCGATGTTTCACTCAGCGTCGCCAACACTGAAAATATTGCGCAGCGAGTGCGAAATTTTGAATTGGATCTGGGGCTTATTGAAGGTGAACTACATCAGCCGGAGCTGGATACCTTGCATTGGCGCGAGGATGAACTGCAGGTTTTTGCGGCACCGGGGCATCCTCTAAGCGGGTGTGGGCCGCTAAATGATGATCAGCTATTGTCACTTCCCTGGATCGTGCGCGAGCCTGGTTCGGGTACGCGGCAGACCTTCGATCGGGCCATGCAGGGCATACTTAGCGACCTGGATATCAATATGGAGCTACAACATACCGAGGCAATAAAACGTGCGGTAGAGGCGCACCTGGGCGTGGGCTGCTTGTCAAAAATATGCCTGGAAGAAGCGTTTGCGCGAGGATCTTTGGTGCCCCTACCTGTATCTCACCGTGACTTTTCTCGCCAGTTCAATATCATTACCCACAAAGCGAAATTTCATGGCGCCGGCTTGCGCCAGTGGCTTAGGCTTTGCAAAGACACCGCCGGCGCACAGATTGGGCATATTTAGGGTTATATGGAGATTTATAAAATTCGATGTATCCGATGATTGAACCTATTGGGATAGCGCAGCAGCGTCCTGTGTTGGCTGCAACCGAGCGCTATCTGTGCGAAGCTGAGCAGATTTTCGATCGCAAGTTTAAGCGTATCCCCGTGCTTTTTGACCTGCGTGGCACCAGCGCAGGTATGTATAAAGTGTTGGGAAAGCGCCGCTGGATTCGTTACAACCCCTGGATATTCGCCAAGTACTACGAACTTAATGTGCGTGATACCGTACCCCATGAAGTGGCGCATTATATTGTTGATGAAATGTATAGCAAACGCGCCAAACCTCATGGGCTAGAGTGGCAACGACTTATGGCGCAATTTGAAGCTGACCCGGGCGTGACGTTCAATCTGGATTTGACCGGTATTCCAAGGCGAATACAACGTACTCATACCTATCATTGCCTGTGTGATGCGCATGAAGTTTCAAGTACCCGGCACAATCGCGTAGTGCGCGGCCGCGGAACCTACCACTGTCGAAATTGCGACGGGAAGTTGGTTTATGCGGGGTAGGGTTTTGGCCAATGAAGAGGAAGACAAGTGATAAAGACAGTTTTGCAGGGCGCAGCCATAGCTATGCTGGTAATTTGTGAGGCGACATTGGGTGACACGCTGTGCGCTTTGAGTGGAGATAACTATATCGTCAACCCCGATTTTTCCGAGCGATCGAGATCGGGTAACGCGAAACATTGGGGGGGTATACAGCACGCGGGGGAAAAATCTTTCGAATTAGCGATTGATGGAGAAGAACTAACGATAAAAAAAGTCGGGACCCAGCCCTGGTTCATGCTCAGGCAAAGGTTACAGGGGCAACAACTCGCCGGTAAAAAGGTCGCCTTCTCTGCTGAAATAAAGCTTGATATGCAGCCCCCGGCCATCTACATGGCCTTTAAAATGGGAGGGGGGCTACAACTGACGGTGAAGTCAAAATCCTCCAACAAAATTTTGCTGAGGTCTACCCTGGATCATGAACCACATATTGGGACGAGCGACTGGCAGAAAGTTCAAGTCGTTGTTCGCATGCCCAAAAAGGCCGGCACTGTTGAGTTGGATATTTTGCACCAGGCAGACGGTGAATTGTCAGTTCGTCGGCCCTCTTTTAGATTGATCGATGAAACTGAACACAAGTGTAAAAAGACCGCCGGGGTCAAATCCCAATAGCCCAGGGTTGTTCCGCGCCACCCTCATATTTCGCCCGATTTCATACTGTCAGTAATTTTTACAATCTCATGGGATTTACCTGCGGGAATGCTTGAAAACCGCAGATCCATTGATGTGGCCCGAAATTTGCTTGTCTACATAATGTGTTTATCGTGGTCGGGAGTGTTTGTTCGCCAATGTTTAGCTATCGCAATCGATCGGCTCAGCCTGCTGAGCGGCACTCGCTCCCCAGCGCCGTTTTGTAATGTCCTGTGCTTGAACACTACTACAATTTAAATGCAGACCCGTTCAGGTTGACGCCGGACTCCCGGTTTGTCTATCCCCACCCCAGCTATATTGAGATCCGTGAGAGTATGCACCACGCCTTGCAAAGTGGCGATGGCCTACTGGCCCTCACTGGGCGTCCCGGAACGGGCAAAAGCACCATGATTGAGTGGTTCCTGGGCGAATTTAAAAAGGGAGAGGTGCAGTGGGCCACTCTGTCCAGCACCAATGTAGAGGGTGAGGATTTACTGCGCATGGTGGCCTACGCCTTTGGCCTGGAAGCCAAGGGTTTGGACAAATCTACCTTGGTGCTTAAGTTGCGTCAGCAGCTGCAGGAACACAGGCGTTCACTGCTGGTTATCGACGAAGCGCAAAACCTGTCCGCCAGTGCGCTGGAGGAAGTGCAAATGCTGACTGATCTGCAGGCGGATTCCCGGCCTTTGCTGCAGATATTTCTGGTGGGGCAGGATCGGTTGCACGAGCGGCTTCATGACCCTGAAATGGAACCCTTG
>JBALVT010000140.1:0-11525 GCA_036961345.1 Halioglobus sp. | reverse complement strand
CGCCTTACCGGCAATCGCCACCACCTCTGCCGCCAGCTCCCAGATTGTTTTTTTGTCAACATCGCGAATTACCGGCACCAGCAGCCCCGCCGGTGTATCAACGGCCATGCCTATGTGCGTGTACTGTTTGTAAACCAGGCTTTGGCCGTCGCCTGTTAAGGAGGCCCTGAATTTGGGATTGTCCCGCAGCGCAACTGCGCAAGCTTTTAACAGGAACGGCAGCGGCGTTAGTTTCACACCGCGTTTTTCTCCCTCCGCTTTCATATCCGCGCGAAACGCCTCCATATCGGTAATATCGGCATCATCGAACTGAGTGACATGGGGAACATTCAGCCAGCTACGCTGCATATTTGCCGCTATGAGCTTGCCCATTTTCGATAAAGGTTCTATTTCCACCGGGCCAAAAGCAGAAAAATCTACCTCTGGGATGGGCGGTATACCGCTGCCTGAACTCGCAGTTGGAGCCGCGCCGCTCAAGGCACTTTTAACAAAACTCTGTAAATCTTCCTTTAGTAACCTTCCCCGGGGCCCCGTGCCACTAACCTTGGCAAGGTCCAGACCAAATTCCCGGGCCAATTTTCGAACTGCTGGTCCGGCATGCACAGATTTTCCATCACCGCTGGTTTTAACAGCAGGCGATGCCGTCGCAGTTTTTGCAGCGGCGGGGGCCGCGGCGGGCACTGCCGATTTATCAGTGGTCTCAGCCACCTCCGTGGCCTGAGTTGATGTTGCCGCTGGTACAGATTCTGCCTGGCCTTCAGCTTTTAACACCATCAGCTTGTCGCCAGATTTTACCTCGTCACCCACACTGACAAGAATATTCAAAATTTCACCCGCAAAGGGAGCGGGAACCTCCATAGACGCTTTGTCAGACTCAAGCACAACCAGCGAGTCCCCTTCTGCGACCACATCACCAACGGCAACACAAAGCTCGATCAACTCCACTGGATCGTCAGTGCCGATATCCGGGACAGTAGCGGTGCGTTCACTCGAGACAGAAACCGGCACCGCGATAGAGCCGCTATCATCCGCTGATGTGTCTACCGAAGCTGGCGCTGCAACACTGGCAGTGTCGGTGGCAGCAGCTGGCTCTTCTTCGCCTGAAGCTTCAACCGTATTATCATCTTGAGCTGCGTCCGCGGTCTCAAGTAATACTATCGGATCACCTTCAGCGAGCTCCTGACCAACTTCCGTAAGCACTTCAAGCACGGTACCGGCCAAAGTAGCGGGAATCTCCATTGAGGCTTTGTCGGACTCGAGAACAATCAGACTCTGCTCAAGGCTTATTTCGTCACCAACGGCTACCAGCAGCTCAATAACTTCTGCTCCTTCACCACCGCCTATGTCTGGTACTACAATTTGCTGCTTAGCCACGTGATTTTCCTTTTATCCTTTAATGTCGTCCGGCAACAATCCTAGATTGTTGACGGGTCGACTTTGTCGGCAGAAACGCCCAGTGCACGCATGGCATCAACCACAACAGAGCTGTTAATCGTGCCCTCGTCGGCCAATGATTTTAGGGTTGCAATAACAACGTACTCACGGCTGACTTCAAAGAATTTTCGCAGTTTGTCTCTGGTATCACTGCGCCCAAAGCCATCCGTTCCCAGTACCGTAAACCGTCCTGGCACAAATTCACGCAGCTGATCTGCATAACTTTTCATATAGTCTGTCGCGGCAATAAACGGACCAGACTGATCCTGAAGTTGGCGGGTAACAAAGGGGGTTTTGGGCTCTGACTCAGGATGCAACATATTCCATCGCAACACTGCCTTACCTTCGCGCTGCAATTCATTCACACTGGTCAGGCTCCAGATATCGGCGGCAATATCGTAGTCTTTTTCAAGTATCTGCGCAGCAGCCTCAACCTCACGCAGGATAGTTCCGCCGCCCAGTAGCTGAACTTTTGGCTTATTTTTTACCGTGGAACGTTTCAGGCAGTACATTCCCTTGATAATATTTTCTTCCACTCCCTCGGGCATTTCAGGCTGGACATAATTTTCGTTCATGGTCGTGATGTAATAAAACTTATTCTCCCCAAGCTCATACATGCGCCGCATACCATCCTGAATGATAACGGCCAATTCAAAGGCATAGGCCGGGTCGTAACTGACACAATTTGGAATGGTACTTGCCAAAATATGACTGTGTCCGTCCTGATGCTGCAAACCCTCGCCATTGAGTGTGGTGCGCCCTGCGGTTGCACCAATCAGGAATCCGCGCGCCTGACTGTCTCCGGCAGCCCATGCCAGATCACCTATCCTTTGGAAACCAAACATCGAATAGAAAATGTAAAACGGAATCATGGGATATCCGTGTGTACTGTAAGACGTGGCAGCGGCCATCCAGGCGGAAAACGCGCCGGCCTCATTGATGCCCTCTTCCAGTATTTGACCTTTTTCATCTTCCTTATAAAACATGATCTGGCCGGAGTCGTGTGGCGTGTACCGCTGACCTACCGATGAATAAATACCCAACTGACGGAACATACCTTCCATACCAAAGGTACGCGCTTCATCAGGCACGATAGGCACAACACGTTCGCCCAGGTCTTTATCCTTGACCAGGCTAGATAAAATTCGAACAAACGCCATCGTAGTAGAGATTTGCCGCTTGCCGCTGCTCTTTAATTGGCTGTCGTACGCTGACAGCGGCGGCGTGGGAAAGGTTTCGATCTGACTGCGCCGTGAGGGAATTTGACCGCCCAAAGCCTCCCGTGCCTTCCTCATATAGCGCATTTCGGGACTGTCTGGCGACGGACGGTAATAGGGCACGTCTTTTAGCTCAGAGTCACTGATGGGTATGGCAAAACGATCCCGGAACGCCTGCAGGCTTTCCATGTCCAGTTTTTTCAGGGAATGGGTTTCATTGTTTGCCTCACCGGCTTCGCCCATACCGTAACCTTTAACAGTCATAGCGAGAATGACAGTGGGACGTTCGCGCTGCGCCGCTGCCTGTGCGTAGGCGGCATACACTTTATAGGGGTCGTGCCCGCCGCGATTCAGATACATAATTTCATCATCTGACAGATCAGCCACAAGCTCCAACAACTCAGGATACTTGCCAAAAAAGTGTTCACGGGTATAGGCGCCACCGTTGTATTTATAGTTCTGCAATTCGCCATCGCAGACTTCATCCATACGCTGCTGTAACAGCCCTGTTTTATCTTTTTCCAGCAATGGGTCCCACTTGCGACCCCAGACAACCTTAATGACATCCCAGCCAGCGCCGCGAAAAACACCTTCGAGTTCCTGAATAATCTTGCCGTTACCGCGCACCGGGCCATCGAGACGCTGCAAATTGCAATTGATCACAAATGTAAGGCTACCCAGCTGCTCTCGCCCAGCAAGAGCGATAGCGCCCAGCGACTCCGGCTCATCAGACTCACCGTCTCCCATAAAACACCAGACATTGCGATCGCCGTGGTCCAGAAGACCCCGGCTCTGCTGATATTTCATCACGCGCGCCTGATAGATAGCCTGAATAGGACCGAGCCCCATGGACACCGTGGGGAACTGCCAATAGTCGGGCATTAACCAGGGATGCGGATAGGACGATAGGCCGTGGCCATCGACCTCGCGCCGAAAGTTATCCAGCAGATCTTCGTCAAAGCGGCCCTCAAGATATGAGCGGGCATACATGCCAGGTGCGCTGTGCCCCTGATAGAAAACCAGGTCCCCGTCCTGTTTACCGTCCATACCCCGGAAAAAATAATTGAATCCAATATCATAAAGCGTGGCACTGGAAGAGAAACTGGAGATGTGACCACCCAGACCCTCGTCATTGTCATTCGCTCGCATGACCATGGCCAAGGCATTCCAGCGCACCAAAGAGCGAATTCGGCGCTCCATAAATAAATCGCCCGGCATCGCCTTTTCGTCCTGGGGTGCAATGGTGTTGCGAAACGGGGTAGTGATAGCCATCGGCAAGGGGGTGCCGACCTCCGCCGCATGTTTGGACAATTCAGTGAGTAGGTAAGAAGCTCGCTCAGGGCCACTGTGTTTCATCACAGAGTCCAATGCGTCAAACCACTCCCGCGTCTCAATAGGGTCTTTATCTTCGGTCATGCCTGCGCTCACTCCTGACTATATTTATACCGGGAAAAGCGGCTATGGACGGCAATACAGTTTCAAAATAGAACCTATGCCCATAATTGCTTTAATAAAATAGTGGTGGCTTCGCAGGACCAGGGGATTATGATCATTTTTTGACCGAGCGATATCACCGGAATGTAGTAATACTACACCAGGCGATATCGAAATGGAACTATAGTTCTATTTTGGAACTTTAATTTCGGGCGATTTCAGCTATATGGCACACATGAACCTCCAGGATTCACCCGAAAAAAACGCCCTCTCTGTAATTTTACTACAAACTAGCTTTTATTCGATGATATAAACAGCATGCCCTGCTTTAAGCGCCTGCGCATCGCGATAGATTTTTGCAGGTGTGTCAGGCAATTCGTTCCAGCGCCCGGGAGCCACAACCTGCAGCGATCGCGACTGATCCAACAAAACCCCATTGAAATACGCCTTCCAGTTTTCCAGGGTAAATTGCTCTATCGCCCCGGCCATCTCTTTCTTGCTTGTAAACTCGTAGTGTTTGCGCGCTATAGACTGCCAATAAAACTCGGCGCGATCCCAGAGGTTCTTGTCGGGGCGCAAGATATCGTTTACCAACGCCTGCTTGTGCCGATCAAACTGCTCCTGAGTAAGCCCGGCCGGTGTTCCGCTCAGGAAGATATTCATTGCCGTGGCCACTTCTGCAGCACTGGCGGTGGGCGACTGAATGAGCATCACCAGACCAGGAACGTCCAGCTGTGGCCAGGCAAATGCACTGGCCACATAGCCCAATTGCTGTTCGGTACGCAACTGCTGGAAGAAACCGGATTTCATTATCTGTGCCGCCAGAGTGACCGCGGCGCGGTCCTCAAGACTATTGCCCGCGCCCTGGAGATACCAGGCCACCACTGAATCATCGTGTGGCACCTCCACCTCATACTGTAAGGATTCTCCGGCGGCCAGCTTAAGTACCTCTAAGTTGGGCAGTGGCTGCGCTGGTGTTTCGGGCAGCAACCGGGCAACCATCCCCGACACGGTGTCCACCACGGCAGGATCATAGTTACCATAAATCATAATTTCGGCTCGAGCATCGGCCCAAAATTCATTCGCATAGGTTTGCAAGCTGGCGGGGTCGATAGCTTCGAGAGCCAATATAAGCGCTTCTTCACCCCACTGGCCATAGAGCAAAGCCTCTCTTAGATCGGCTATTACCTGGCTACTGGGGCGCTGAGCAGCAGTATTACGCAGACTGCGAATCATGTGCTTTCGAATGTTGGTAAAACGCTGCTCGTCGAACATCGAAACCTGAAGCGCCTGTAGTAGTCGATCCAATAAAATTTGCTGCTTGTCATCATAGCCACTGATCCGCAGGCTCACCCCCTGGGCATGTTTGTACAAATTAAAATTCAAACCCGCCAGGGAAGCAGGATAAGAAAACTCATTCACAGAATCGTTCAACAGAGCCGTGTAAAGGGCCAAAGCTGCTGATTGGTCTGCATTTTGCCCAATCGCAGATGAGCGAAAATTAATATATGTCGCTCCCTTGGGAATTCGAAATTCATCGTCCTGCTGGAACCAGATTTTTTGACGACCTTCCTCAAGAACGACCTCTGGCAGCGCTGGATTGTTTTCGGCAATGGGTTTGAGTGCGACATTTTCTGCAATAAAATCATTGGCAACGGGTAAACTTAAAGCCGCAACAGTGTCAGTACTGACCCAATCGCGAACTTCATCAGCATCCAGTGTTTTACTCGAATAAGGCACCTGGTAGTAATTCGAAATCGTATCCGTCACGGCCAACTTGTCGCTAAATGTCACCAGCGCATTGCCGGGGACCAGGGCATCGAACAACTCTACAAGCATCGACTGGTCGTACTTGTTCATCATATAAGGCCCGCGCAAAACGTCCTGCGGTGAATAAAAATGCATGCCGCTAACCACACTACTAACGTAACTAATTGGCTCAGCGTCTTCACGAAAACGAAAGCTCAACGCGGCCAATCGGGCCTGCTCGATATAGAGCCACTGGTGAGGCCCCTCCTTCCGCAACATGTCCATGTATGCGAACAAGAGCTGTAAAACCCGTTGGTAGCTTTCCGCCCCCTGCTGGGTCAGACTAATAGACACGCTAAAAAGTGCGCCTCCGCGCCAGGCAATTCCGGATCCGGCCCCCAGGCCTTCCGCAAGGCCTTCCGCTTTGAGTTGAGACAGCAAACTTCCCTCGCCTTCATGGCCGACAAGATTACCCAGATAAGACAGCGGCTTTGCCGTGTACTGCGCGCGATAGTCGGCAATGGGAAAAGCCACCTGCAGCTCTCTCATGGTCGCCTGGGGGGTAATTTGCACTAACATTGGCAAACTACCGGATGCCACCAACGGCGCGGCTATCGGTTCGTATTCAAATGATTTGTTGGGAATAGCGCTGAACATTGATCGCGCCATTGCTTCGAGTTCGTCCAGCGATTCCGAGCCCAGTACCGCCAGCCTCATCTGGTTTGCGGAGTAATGCTTGTCATAAAAAGCCAAAAGATCATCTCTAACAGTGGCATCGGGACGATCCTCCAGAGTGCCTAAACTGCCCACCGTAAACTGACTGAAAGGGTGCTCGGGGTTCATGATCTCCTGCAGAACATCCAGGCCACGCCTGCCATCGCTCTTAAGTCCCATTTGATATTCTGCTTCCACAGCATTTTTTTCCCGATCGACATACTGCGCGTCAAATTTTGGCGCAACAAAAAACTGAGCAAAGCGATCCAGGGACTCTGACAAGTAGGCTTCGTCTATGTCGAAAAAATAATTGGTGTGCTCGAAGCTGGTGTAGGCGTTGCGAGAACCACCGTGCTCAGTTATGAATTCTTCATATTCCGCTGCGTCCGGGTACTTATCTGTACCGAGAAATAACATGTGCTCGAGAAAGTGTGCCAGCCCCGCTCTGCCGGGTGGGTTGTCGCCACTGCCAACCTGAACATCCAGCGCTGCCGCGGCCTTCTTGGTATCTGGATCTGAGACCAGTAATACCTGCAGCTGGTTTTCCAGCGTGATAAACCGATACTCGTTATCGTCGTTAGGGCTCTTAACCGGTGATACACCAGTTTCTGGAAGAGTCGCACAGGCATAAATAAAAATTGGGACAAAAACAAACAGCAGGGTTTTAACACCCTGCCTGAAATACAACGGGGACATCGATTACTCCATCAGATTAGCACGCCAAAATGGCGAGTCAGTTAACGCCAGGTTCTTGATCTTCGCCGGATAGCTCGTCGGTGGCAGCTGCAATATCATCAATAACGCCTTGCGTAGGCCATGCGTTGATAATAGCTTTGATGAATGTTGCCAGGGGGATCGCAAAAAATACGCCCCAAAGACCCCATATTCCACCAAAAAACAGAACCGCCAGAATAATAGCTACGGGGTGCAGGTTCACCGCCTCGGAAAAGAGTAACGGCACCAGTACATTGCCGTCGAGCCCCTGGATAATGCAATAGACAAGAAAAAGGTAATAAAATTCACTTGAAAAACCCCACTGGAAAAAACCCACCAACACGACCGGCAGGGTGACCAGCATGGCGCCGATATAGGGCACGATGACAGACAGGCCCACTAACAGCGCCAACAACGCCGCGTAGTTCAGCCCCATCCAGCTAAAACTGACATAGCTGACAATGCCCACAACCATGATTTCCAGGACTTTACCCCTGGCGTAATTGGCGACCTGCGTATCCATTTCAACCCATATTTTATTGAGCAGAGGCCGTTCTTTGGGCAAAAAGTTACCGAGCCAGGCCAGAATTTCTTCTCGATCCTTGAGAAAGAAAAACACCAAAATAGGAATGAGCACCATGTAAACCATTAGCGTTAAAATACCGGGAATCGTAGCCAGAGAGTACGCCACCAGTTTTTGTCCAAAACTGGCGACTTCGGTCTGCGCCATGTCCAGATACTGGCCCAACTGACCGTCACCGAAAAAATCAGGATACCGCTGGGGCAGAACGCCGAGCAGGTCCTGCCCGCGTTCCAACATCCTGGGCAACTCTCCGGCCAGGCTTAATAGCTGCCGCCAGGCCAATGGCAACAGACCAAGCGTCATACCAAAAAATATACCGACAAATACCAGAAACGATACGGTAAAACCCAGCCACTGTGGCAGGCCATAACCTTGCAACTTGGTGGAAAGCCCCTGCATTAAGTAGGCGAGCACCAGCGATGCCAACAATGGAACCAATATGTCCCCGATGGTCATAAATGCGACCATACTCAACGCCAGCAGCACAAGCAGGAGTATTGACTCCTCCTCAAACAAATAGCGGTCATACCATTTTCGAAAAATGCTTAACATCAGTAGCCCCGATTCAGACGCGCAGTCGTTTCAAATTATCCCTTACATAAAACGTGAATTAACACGCCGTCTTTTTCTTCCGAGGAGATCAGGGTGTTGCCCGAATGCACGGCGAAGACCTGAAAATCCCTGACAGACCCCTGATCTGTCGCTAGCACCCGCAGGTGCTGACCCGACTCCATGGCATTGAGCGCCCGCTTGGCTTTCAATAGCGGCATGGGACAGAGCAAACCCATCGTGTCCAATTCAATATAGTCTACCGCACTCATACTTCGTTTCCAGCCAGGCCTTAAAGAAGGTCAGTATATCGCTATTACGCCCCGGATCACTAAAACTGCCTGAACTTTCGCGACCGCTGAGACTCTATGAAAGTGATTCTGTGTTTTTCGCTAGGCCGGCTTACCATAGAGTACAATGTAACCCATTCATAGATAGCAAACGGCTCCAACTTCAGGTGATATTTCTAACTCGATTATTAGGCATGGCAAAACCCCTGGGCTACCTCTTGTTGTCCGGATTGCTGTTTGCACCGTTTACGGCAACATCCAAGGAGCTGAAGCTTCCAAATCTTGGCGAATCGAGTACCAGCTTATTTTCCACCGAGTACGAACACCAGATAGGCAGAGCCTGGCTAAGAGCATTTCGCAGCCAAGCGCCCACAATAGACGACCCGCTACTCCAGGATTATCTGGAAACCCTTATTTACCGCCTTGTAAATCACAGCAAGCTGGCAGATAGACGCATTGAGGTTGTCATCGTCGACAACCCAACCATCAACGCATTTGCTGTTCCCGGCGGCATTATTGGCATCCACAACGGATTGTTAATGTATGCCCAGTCCGAAGACGAGCTGGCCACGGTGCTGGCGCACGAAATTGCCCACCTCAGCCAACGCCACTTCTCTCGCGGTGTGGAACAACGCCAGAACCAACAACCATTCACCTATGCCGCAATGCTCGCCAGTCTCGTGTTGATGGCAACGGTGGGCGGCGATGCGGGTATGGCCGCGCTCTCTGCATCCCAGGCGCTGGCCCAGGATTCTGCCCTTCGCTATAGCCGCAGCAACGAATCCGAAGCCGACAGGGTGGGAATGCAGACCATGGTGGACGCGGGCATGGACCCCCACGCAGCGCCAGCTATGTTTGAACGCATGCTGCAGGCTGCTCGATATGCCGGAGGCAGTCGCATTCCGGAATTTGTGCGATCACACCCCCTGTCGGAAAACCGGATAGCCGACACCAGCAATCGCGCGCGCCAATATCCAAAGCAGATAAGAACAGAAAACCTGGACTATCAACTGATGCGTGCGCGGGTTGCCAATCAACTGGCAGACACGCCGGCGGAAGCCATTCAAAAATTTCGCGGAGAACTGGGCGGTACGCCGGTATCAAAAGAGGCGGCTATTTACGGCCTGACACTGGCTCTGACACAAGCGGGAAGACCGAATGAAGCCAGCCTGGAGCTCGATGCCATATGGTCCAAAGATGCCGACAGACTGGAATACGTTATCGCCGACGCCGAAATTGACATGGCCAAAAATCAACCAGAAAGCGCGGTAAAAAAGCTGGCAGCAAAATTGGAGCTGTCTCCTGGAAATCACGCGCTAACCATGACCTACGCCAAGGCACTGATGGAAAACCAACAAGCCCATGTTGCCGAGGAAGTCTTGGCAGCACAGTCCAAAATTAATCCCGGCGACCCAGCACTGTGGTACCTGCTGGCAGAGGTTCAGGGGCTGTCGGGCAACATAGTCGGCTTACACCAGTCTCGGGCAGAGTACTTTATTTTAATCGGTGTCTTTGACCAGGCGGAGAAGCAGCTCACCTACGCACTCAAACTGGTGCGCAATGATTACGTCAACGCAGCAAAAATTAATCAGCGGATTGCAGACATTGGCGAACTACGACAGAAAATGGAGCTCTAGACGCGACCGCAAACGGGACATCAGGCATTGCCTTTTACCGCAACTTTGAGCTCAGCGGCGAAATCAAGCATACGCTTCAACGGCACCATCGCCTGCGTTGAGATCAGCGGATCTACAAAAATTTCGTTGTCTGTACGATCGAAAACCCCGGCAAGAGTCTCCAGCTCATTCATAGCCATCCAGGGACAGTTTGCACAGCTGCGACAGGCAGCACCATTGCCGGCAGTTGGCGCAATGATAAATTCTTTGTCCGGTGCCATCTGCTGAAGTTTGTAAAAAATGCCCTGATCGGTGGCAACAATAAATTGCTGGTTGTCCATTTCACAGGCGGCCTGAATAATTTGTGTGGTTGATCCCACCCGATCTGCCAGCTCCAACACGGATGCCGGCGACTCGGGATGCACCAGCACAGCCGCTTCAGGGTAAACCCGTTTAAGATCGGCAATTCCGCGCGCCTTGAATTCTTCATGGACAATACACGCGCCATCCCACATAAGAATATCTGCGCCGGTTTGCCTGCGAACATAATCACCAAGGTGACGATCCGGCGCCCAGATGATTTTCTTGTCCTGTTCGGCGAGATGTTCAGCCACATCCAGAGCAATACTTGAGGTCACCACCCAGTCGGCGCGCGCTTTAACCGCGGCGGATGTATTTGCATATACCACAACTTCGCGGTCCGGGTGCTGATCGCAAAATTCAGAAAATTCTTCCACAGGGCAGCCCAGATCGAGTGAGCAGGTCGCCTCTAGCGTCGGCATTAATACACGTTTGCCAGGCGTAAGAATTTTGGCCGTTTCTCCCATGAATTTCACCCCGGCAACCACCAGGGTCTGGGCGGGATGATCATGACCAAATCGCGCCATTTCCAGCGAATCGGAGACACAACCCCCCGTTTCTTCCGCCAAAGCCTGTATGGCGGGAGCGGTATAGTAGTGCGCAATAAGCACGGCATTTTCTTTAACCAACCGCGTTTTGATCTGGGCAAGCAGGTCTCGCTCCTGATCGGCGCTCAGTTGCTTTTGTTCAGCGTGGTCCAGATGAAATTGCACCTGCTGGCGGATGGTTTCCAGTTTGTCGGACGCTAGGCTCATGTTTTTTTGTTCGCGTGGGCGGGAAAATCAGTCGGAAATTCTACCACCAATATTGCCATCTTGGTATTATTCGCGCCATGGAACAATAAACCTAGCGCTCCAGCCAGGAG
>JBALVT010000013.1:0-46141 GCA_036961345.1 Halioglobus sp. | reverse complement strand
CCGCGCTTTTTTGTGTATGAAAGTCAAGGCAGGCGTCTTCCCAGGGAAGGTCGAGAAAATTCAACAGGCTGCGAGCATTGGTTTCCACGTCTCGGGCTGTCTCCTCATAGGATATATCGTAAAACTGGCCCGGAAAACGTTCTCGCCAACATTGCATGAGCTTGCGATAGCGGGCGTGGTGCCTGGCCATTTCACGTTGGTCATAGGAGTGGAGATAGGCATCGGCGAACAATTGTTTAAAGCTTGCAAAGCAGGCATCCATGGGGTCGCGCACCAGGTGTACAATCTTGGCATTGGGCAGTGCTTGTAGGATCAGCGGTATCATCAGATAATTTTGTGGCAGCTTATCTACAAATCTTGGGGTATCGCCGCGCATTCTGGTGCTGCTTTGCAGATAGAGCCCACCAATTTTCTCGGGCTCTAAGGTAAGAGCAGTTTTAAAGAGCTCGGCCGAAAAGCGTTTGGGGTTGTTGTATTTGCCCAGTCTCCGCAGTGCGAGTCCGAACTGTTGTAGTTCGCCGGCTGAATGCACTTGAGAATGCGACGTAATAATGCGTTCTATGAGCGTGGTGCCCGTGCGGGGCTGTCCCAGTACAAAAATAGCGGATTCGTCGCTATTTCCACTGCTTGTTTGCCGTGACCACTCCTGTGTGTAGTTTTTTTCCAGGAAGTCGAACATCTCAATTTCGGCGGTCTCATCAAACTCCACAGTGCTGCGCCTGGCCAAGGCGGCCTGGTTAAACGCCTCAAACGCTTCTTCCCATTGTTCAAGGTCTTCCAGTTCTTTTCCTAAAGCGTACAGATAAAAAGCCTGGGCTCGTGGGTCTTCTGCTCGTTGCCCCAGTAAGGCGCGCATTTGCTGTATGTGGCCCGTGTCCCTGGCTTTTTGAGAGCTAGCGAGGCCCCAGTGTGCCTGAGGGCTATCTGCCTGTATCGAAATAATGCCATTGAAAACGTCTTTGGCCCGGTCGGTTTCACCGTGGTAGACCAGGTTATTGGCGAGGTTCTGCATATAGGGTGGGTATTGGGGATGGCTTGAATTGGCCTGGGCGAAAAACGCCTGCGCAACCCCGTGTTCCCCCATCAAAGACAGCGTTGTGCCAATTGAATCCAGAACAATCGGATCTTGTGGGCGTATACGCCGCGTTTCGCGTAATGCTGCGTCGGCCTTATTGACATGCCCCTCACTCATATACATTTTGGCCAGATGCGCCCAGGCTGCGGCGTGATCTTTGTCAAGTTTAACCACGGACTGAAATGCGCTGAAGGCTGTTTTTCGGTCTTCCGCCGCCAGTCCGGTAAGGCCTGTCAAAAAGTGCGCCGGCACCAGGTCTGGCTGAATTTCCAGGAGTTTTCGACAGTTTTCAGCGGCCACCTCAATATCGCCAATGGATAGCGCCTTGAACCCCTGTTTTAATAGCTTTTCCAGCTGGTCGCGTCCTTCGGTTGGATCAGTGGTGCTCATTGCTGTGGGCCCGCCAGATAGTGTTTGTTCATCGCTTGGGCGGTTGCGAGTAGGCAATCAGGGTGTCGCCGCCTTCGTAGTCATTGGCACTCATCAGCGAGTCCAGAAACAGATAAAACAGTTCTGCCTGTGAGCTGATTTCAAGTTTTGCATAGGCATGTTTTCGGTGAAGCTTTACGGTTTCCATCGAGATCGAAAGTTTTTCGGCCACAGTCTTGGTGCTGTGCCCGTGTAGTACCAGGTTAATAACCTGTGCCTCGCGTTCGGTGAGCAAGCTGCGGCCAAAAGCGGTAAGTGCCGCGTGCATTTGGCCGCGAAGATTGATGGAATTGGCCGGCTCACCAGAATCTGCCCAGTGCTGTTGGCAGAGTGTTTCAACAGTGGGGCGGATAGCCTCCAATATACCCAGTTGCCGTTTGGTAAAGGGTGAATGGTGCTCGGTGCGCCCCAGGGCAATATTGACAAACCCCTCGCCTGATATTGGAATCAGATAGCCACATTCGTCCAGGTAGCCGCAGTCCCGATACCAGGTTTTGTAATATTCGCTTTGTTTGAAACCCGTTGGTGATAGCTCCCGCATGCGGAAAACACCGTATCGAGCGTCCCGTGTTGCGGCCAGATAATAAGGGTCTAGCAGAAATGCCCCTTTGACAAAGATATCGAGTGTTGATCGACCGCCCTCGGGTATTTCAAAATATTCGATGACGGGTAAATCAGTCCCCGGATAGACAACGATGGTCGCATCGTTTATCTGCACCAGCTGTTTGAACATCTTGACTAATAATTCGGGAAATTCACTGCCCCCTACTGCGGGTATGAGTGTTGCGAGCTCAGTACTGAAGGTTGAGAGCTGGGGCATTTGGTGTGCACTGCCGCTTGTTATGAGTTTGATGCCTTCATCATAACGTGAATGGCCGATTGCGAAAAAGGAAATTATGACCGGATTTCGATGATATCGCGCTGGTATCTATACTGTATTTCTTCAACCCTAAACTGGGTAACTGTTGCGTTTTCCCGGGCTATTGGATCGCAGCTCTGATTACGTTTTCAGCTCAGGAACTCATGGACACAGCCGCCCAGTCAAGAAACGCCTGATTGGCTCTGGAGAGTGTTCGGCCCCGACGTTTTGCCAATGCCATGCTGACTTGCGTGTGCGGTTTTAATGGAATGCCAATAATGCCCGGCTCCTCGTGCCCCATGATTTTCAAACCGACTGTGGCGCCCAAGCCTTCTTTGACCATTTTTATCAGCAGGGGCAGAAAATTGGTTTGCATACGAAAGTCAGGTTGAACGCTTTTAGCGCTGCAAAGTTGATCCAGTTTGCTGCGAATGAAATAACCGCTTTCATAGACAACCATAGGGAGCCCATCCAGTTGTTCTATCGCGATCTCAGTGTGTGTCGCCCATGGGTGATTTTCGGCAATACACAAAACCATCTGTTCGTGGATGAGTGGGATAATTTCCAGTTCGCCCTCTGCCGGCGAATCGAGTGATGTTGTGACGCCAATTTCTATTTCGTCGGCCAATAGCATCTGCTCCACTCGTGTGGTGCCGGCCTGGGTGACAGAGGCCTTTAGCCCGGGGTAGTTTGCAAGGAAACCGCTGAGCAGGTTGGGTAGGAAATACGTCGCTAGCATTGACGGGCATGCAATGGTGAGTTCTCCGTGTTCCAGGGCACTCATTGCGCCGACAGTGTTGGTGAGATTGTCAACGTCTGTCAGGATGCTCTGGGCCTTTTGCAGCAGTAATTGCCCTTCGGCGGTGAGCCGCGCACCGCGACCGCTGCGGTCGAATAAAGTGGTGCCCAGTGTTTCTTCGAGCTTTCTTACAGCGATGCTCACGGCCGGCTGCGCCATATGTAAATCTTCAGCGGCTTTACTGAAGTTACCAAGCTGCGCTACTCGAACAAATATTTCTAATTTACGTAGGTCCATTGCCATTAGTTTCATTATATAAATAATATATTGAAAGTATATAAAACATATATTTTATTAATACTTTGGCCTCTGTTATTTTGTGTTTCTCAAGTTTACTGAACTCAATAGCAGGATAGTTCTAATGGCGCAGACAAAACGGTGGCAAAAACTCAACTGGCAAGACCCTTTCCTGTTAGATCAGCAGCTTAACGACGAACAACGTATGGTGCGTGATTCTGCCCGCCAATATGCCCAGGGCAAGTTATTGCCCAGGGTGCGTGATGCCTTTCGGAATGAAGAGACCGATGTTGCCATTTTTCGGGAAATGGGCGAATTGGGTTTGCTCGGTTCAACTATCGAAGGTTATGGCTGCCCGGGGGTGGATTATATCTCCTACGGCTTGGTCGCCCGGGAAATAGAAAGGGCCGACTCCGGTTACCGCTCAATGATGAGTGTGCAATCATCCCTGGTGATGTATCCAATTTACGCCTACGGTACCGAAGCTCAGCGTGAGAAATACCTGCCTAAGCTGGCAACTGGTGAATGGATTGGCTGTTTTGGCCTGACCGAGCCCGACCACGGCTCAGATCCGGGCGGCATGATTACCCGGGCGAAATCAGTGGATGGCGGTTACAGTATCTCCGGCGCCAAAATGTGGATTTCCAATAGCCCCATTGCCGACGTCTTTGTGGTGTGGGCAAAAACTGACGATGACAAAATTCGCGGTTTTGTTCTCGAAAAGGGCATGCCGGGTCTCAGCGCTCCCAAAATTGAAGGCAAGCTGGCGCTTCGAGCGTCCATCACGGGTGAGATTGTGATGGACGAGGTGTTTGTCTCAGAGGATCACTTGCTGCCAAATGCGCAGGGCCTTCAGGGGCCTTTTGGTTGCCTCAATAATGCCCGTTACGGGATTTCCTGGGGCGCATTGGGTGCCGCGGAAGCCTGTTGGCACGCTGCCCGGGACTATGTGATGGAACGAAAACAATTTGGCCGGCCGCTGGCGGCCAACCAGATAGTGCAGTTAAAACTCGCCGATATGCAGACCGAGATCAGTATTGCCCTGCAAAGCTGTTTTCGCGCCGGACAGTTAATGGATGCCGGCCAAATAGCCCCCGAATTGATTTCCATGATCAAGCGAAACTCCTGCGGCAAATCGCTCAATATTGCCCGGGTCGCCCGCGATATGCTCGGCGGCAATGGCATATCCGATGAGTACCCGGTCATGCGCCATATGGTGAACCTTGAAGTGGTCAATACCTATGAAGGAACGCACGATATTCATGCGCTTATATTAGGGCGTACCCAGACTGATATTCCTGCGTTTTAGTTTAGGCGGTAGCCATGTCAGCGTTGTCACATATAAAAGTTCTGGACTTGTCACGTGTTTTGGCCGGGCCCTGGGCCAGTCAATTACTGGCAGATTTGGGAGCCGAGGTGATCAAGATAGAGCGGCCAGAGGTTGGCGATGACACCCGCAGCTGGGGTCCGCCGTTTCTAAAGGATGAGTTGGGAGAGGAAACAGCCGAATCGGCTTATTATCTTTGCACTAACCGCGGTAAACAGTCGGTGTGCATCGACATGAAGAGCGCCGAGGGTCGCGAGACAATACGCCAATTGGCCGACCAGTGTGATGTTGTTCTGGAGAACTTTAAAGTTGGCAGCGCAGCCAGTTTTGGTATCGATTACGACACCCTGGCGGCTCGTAATCCCGCCCTGGTGTACTGCTCGATTACTGGGTTTGGGCAAACAGGGCCTGATAAAGACCGCCCGGGGTACGATTTTTTAGTGCAAGCGATGGGCGGATTGATGAGTGTAACGGGGCAACCCGATGGCGAGGCCGGCGCCGGCCCTCAGAAAGTGGGAGTGGCGCTGACAGACATCATGACCGGTTTGTATGCCACTATCGGTATTCTGGCCGCACTGAGCGAAAGAGATCGCTCAGGCGTTGGCCAGTTTGTGGATCTGGCACTGCTGGATGTGACCGCTGCTACGCTGGCAAATCAGGCGAGTAATTTTCTGGTGGGTTCGGTTGTACCCGGGCGCCTGGGAAATGCCCATCCCAACGTAGTGCCTTATCAGAGTTTCGTCGTTGCCGATGGTCATCTAATTGTGGCTGTTGGCAACGACGGTCAATTTGCGCGCTTTGTGACCGAGTTGGGCTGCCCTGAACTGGCGAGTGATGTGCACTTCGATAGCAATCGGCACAGGGTGACGAACAGGGATGTGCTTATTCCTCTTTTGCAGCGGCGGATGCTGGATCGGTCCAAGGCGGAATGGTTGGCGGCCTTTGAGCGTGTTCAGGTCCCGGCCGGGTCAATCAATAGCGTAGCGGAGGTGTTTGCCGAGCCTCAGATTCAGGCCCGTGGCATGCAGGTGAATTTACCTCATCCTCAAAACCCAAACCTACAGTTGGTGGGTAATCCGATAAAGCTGTCCCGCACGCCGGTTGAGTATCATCGTCCTCCACCAAGGCTGGGCGAGCATACCGATGAGGTGCTGGCGAGACTGTCTGCGGGTACCCTATTTGCCGAGAATGACACTCCGACTGACCATGCGCCCTGAATTTATACACCATCAGGTCCAGAAACTTGAACGAAGCGCCGTTATTGACGGCCCCACGCTGGATACTCGCATGATCTGTGCAGCATAATTGCTAACTAATTCAGATATTCGGGTGAAGTGGCATGAAAAAGTGGATGTGGGCAGTATTGATCGTGGTGTTGTTACTGGCTGTTTCATGCACGGTATTAAGCAATGGCAAGCAAGCTGAGCCGTTTCCCGCAGGCTCAAAAAGTGAGGAGCGGTTACAGCCCGGCCCAGTCGCCATTCATGAACACGAAGAGACCTTCATGGATGCCAGCCGCCCAACTAATGCCAATGGCGACTATGCAGGGGATTCCTACAGGCGCATGGAAGGCATGGTCTGGCACCCGGTATCAAACGCGGACGGCCCATACCCCCTGGTTGTGTATAGCCATGGTTTTACCTCGAATCGTGACGGCGGCGCCTATCTTGCAAGGCAGCTGGCGAGCATCGGTTATGTTGTTGTTGCCGTAGATTATCCCTTGACCAACTTTGGGGCCCCCGGTGGCCCCAACGCCATAGATGTAGTCAATCAACCCGCCGATGTGAGTTTTCTCATTGATACCCTGCTAGAGCATAGCGCTACCACAGGCCATGAGCTGGAGGGTATGGTGGATGGAAGCCGAATCGGCGTTACGGGTATCTCTTTAGGCGGGATGACCACTGCATTGGTGAGTTTTCACCCGAAAATGCGTGATCCGCGAATTGGCGCCGCTTTGTCTATCGCAGGTCCCACCGCAGTATTCACGCCGACCTTTTTTAGTTTTGCACACGTGCCATTTTTGATGCTGGCGGGAGATATTGATGCTCTGGTGCCCTATGCGACCAATGCGGCCCCAGTTGTATCCAAGATTGCGGGTTCTGAACTGGTCACTATAGCGGGTGGATCACACACCGGTTTTGCGGGGCCGGCGGCACCTCTGCGGTGGATGAATAACCCTGACGCGCTGGGCTGTTATATGGTGGAACGGAACATCGAGGAATCTGCTGAAGAGCCTTGGTATGAGTTAATAGGCACGCCGGAACAGGGCATCGACTATAACGCAGTCAATGAATTATGCCTGATGGACCCGCTGCCTAAAGCACTGAATGTATTGCGCCAGCAGATGATTTCCTCTGTTGTCGTGAGCAGCTTTTTCCAGAGTATATTTGCGCCGCTAGCGAGTGAGCGCGAAACGGCTAAAGTGTTTCTAAGTGAAACTCTGGCCAGAGAATTGCCGGAGGTTAGTTACCTGCGCGCTGCTGGGGAATAACGCCTATAATTTTGTGCTAAGGTCATCTATAGACCCCAAGGAGAGCGATTACCACCATGAAGAAACTTGAACATGAAGCGGAACTGGTTGTTGAGGCTCTACGCGTAGGTGCGGTTTACGCGCGAAAACGTGGCGTCGGCAAGTTTGAGTCCAGCGATTCTGCGAAGAATAAAATCACCTATCTGTATCGATTATTGGTGCACGACAAACTGATTCAGCCTTTGGCAAAGGGGCAGGAAACCGAGCCCCACATGAAGCACAAACTGGCCTTGTGGATTTCCAGACAATTGCCGGAAGACCACCCTCTATTGCAGCCATAACCTGGCGGTCAATCCAAAAAATTGAGTTGTTTTCACCGCCTGAAGTATTAATCGCATAGTGATATCGCGCCGGATATCCCCAAATGGCGCCCGTTTTATTGTTTTGACCTGTCCAGCTAAGAAAAAATTGCGCCTAATCAATAAAATTTTTAGGAATTAGGCAGTGCATTCTAATTATTGTGAGTATCTTAGCCCTCAATGACTGCACAGACGCAGTTCAGCACTAGCAAAACAAACTGTGAAACTTATAGAGGAAACCATCATGGCTACTACTACAACTGCAAAGAAAGCACCTGCTAAGGCAGCACCTGCCAAGAAAGTTGCTGCTAAAAAAGCACCTGCCAAGAAAGTAACTGCTAAGAAAGTAACTGCTAAGAAAGCAAACACTTCTTCTTTCAAGAACAATGCTGACAAAGCGGTTAACGTTTACTTTGGTGTTATCGGCCAGGGCCTGGACATGGTTAAAGAGAACCTTGAGTCAGCTCGTAAGGACAACGACAAGCGCGTTAAGCAGCTTGAGAAGCGTGGCGCAAAACTGCGTACTCAACTGAACAAGCGTTTTGACAAAGTTGAGATGCCTAAAGTTGAAATGCCTGAGTTTGACAGCGTTGTTGAAGATGCTAAAGCTCAGTTCAGCAAGGTTCAAGACCAGGTTGAAGAAGCTGTTGAGAATGTTAAAGAGAAGCTGAAAGCTGCTTAATTCTCGCAAAAAAATCGCGAGTGTGCTGTTCTGGCGAATAAGTCAGATATAAGCTAACCGCGTTAAGAGAGCCCTCCCTGTGAGGGCTTTTTTTTGTCCCAAATTTACCGTTCCGATATCTGCCTGAGGTTCAGGGAATACAGCGCGTGTCATTTGGGTCACGGGCGGTCCAGCTACCATTGGGAAAAGGCTTAGAGTGTGCTGTTGTTTGCGCCCATATCAAATTTGACTTCATGTGCTTTTAATACACCCCCACAGGCACTGCAGCTTGCCTGGCCGTGCAGGCTTCGTTCGCACACTGAATGCGTTAGTTGCATGGGTTTGCCGCTGTTATCGGGGCTGCACCATTTGTCCCCCCATTGCAGCAGTGTTAGAAACCAGGGGTATAGTGCTTTGCCTTTTTCCGTGAGTCGATATTCGTGGCGCAGAGGCCTTTGCTGATACGCCACCTTGTGGAAAACGCTTTCCCCAACCAGAAATTTCAATCTGTCAGTCAGGATATTGGTTGCTACTGGTAATTCTTCGTGGAATTGGTCAAATCGGGTAAGACCGTGAAAAGACAAAGCAATCAGGTTGGCCGTCCAGCGATCGCCCACCAGGTGGATGAGATTCTTGTACAGGCTCCTGCTGCTGGGTACATCCTGGACCGAGATTGAAGAACGGCGTCGTACTTTTTTTTCTCGCTCGTCCCGGGTAGCACCTGGTCCGGGGTTGTAAATTACCTCAGACATCCCAATTTCTTCTTTGCAGCTACGACAGCGCATTTCCGGTGCAAACGTCTGGCCGCATGTCAGATGCACCAGCTGTACTTCATCCAATTCTGGTGTGTTGTAATAAGCTCTTTCCCAGACGATTGCCATCAGGGCGCTGTCATAGAGCTCGATAGATTTTCGAGTCAGGTGGTACTGCATCCGTTTTCCACCCTTATCGTCGGCACGTTTGCTCAGGCAGTCAATGGACTGTAACCATTTCAGGCGGTCAGAAAGTACTCCTTTGGACACGCCCATAGCGGTCATCATTTCATTGAAAGAATTTATTCCCCAGAACACTTCCTGAATGATGAGAAGACACCACTTATCGCCTATTTCATCCAGTGCGCGGTTGATTGAACTGGCTCTGGTAATCAGTTTACTCATTTTTGTTCCTGGCCTTGACGGTTTGTACTGAGCGTAGGTAACGGATCGATGGCTGGGTGAAGCCCCTTAAAGTGAGGCCATAGCTTCCAGTGTTCGGAGGCCTCCATCATCGCCTGCTGTGGCTGGAACCAGGCAGACCTCATCTGCACCGGCCGCTTCATACTCTTTCAAACGGCTAGAAATTTCCGCCTTCGTGCCCACCAGTCCAATGGCGGACATTAGTGTTGGTGGTATTGCTCCAAGCAATTCTTTTGGGTGGGGTCGGCTGCGAGCAAATTCCACCAGTTTGGAAAACCCAGCTTCCGAAATCATGTCCGAGTAGCCCGGGGCTGCCAGATAACCAACTACTGCGCGCATTAACTGGTCGAGCGCTTGTTGTTGGGGGTCGACTGCACAGGTAAGCCAAACGGCCAATTTTGGTGGTTTTTTACCGGCGTTCTGAGCAGCCGTTTCCATTTGCTGCCGCAGGCGGGCCAGGCTTTGCGGTGTCACCATATTAAGTAGCATGCGGTCGGCATGGCGCGCGGCGGCTCTTACGGCCGCGGGGCCGAATGCAGCTATTGTAACAGGCGTTGCAGGTGCATCCAGGCGTAGACGGTAGCCGTTGCAACTTGCCATTTTACCCTCGATCGCGACTTTGTCTCCATTCAATAAGCCGCGAACTATTTGCGCAGTCTCAGCAAGGTGGGTTGCCGTGTGCATTCGTTCGCGTCCGTGCCATTCTTCTACTACAACCTGGCTGGAAGCTCCCAGAGCCAGCTGAGTTTGGCGGCCCGTTAAATCTGCCACAGAGGCTACACCCATCGCCATGGTCATGGGTGTTCGAACTGATACAGCAAGTGGCCCTAATGTCAGGACGATGTTGTTTGTATTCGCACCGGCAGCGGTAGCAAAGGCGAAGGCGTCATAGGTGGCCATTTCGCCAATCCACAGCTCTGGAAATCCCAGTCGGTCTGCGTTTATCGCGACTTCAAGGTTCTCACCTGCGGGTCGGTCTTGCCATAAAGGGGTGACAACGCTCAGTTTCATTGGGCTCATTTCATTGATCATTGGAAATATAGGGGGTAGTATAGCCTTAAAGTCTTTTTACGCAAGTAATGACCGTCTTGTTTCCATGACTTGCTACCTGAATAGGCGCTCTGGTAAGCAGCACAATATAGGGAAGAAAATTCATGAAACCATCAGCCGATATTTATATTCTAGGCGGCAGCCAGACCGACTTTGCTCGTAACTGGGCCAGAGAGGGCCTGCAACTTTACGATATGTTTAGCGAGTCGCTAACAGAGGCAGTGAGCAATGCCCAGATTGACCCCGGCCAGATTGAAGTGGGTCACGTGGGTAACTTTGTCGGCGAGTTGTTCACCGGGCAGGGCTTGATCGGAGGCTTTTTTGGTCACGTCTTTCCGGAGTTGGCTTATTTGCCTACCTCTCGCCATGAGGCTGCTTGTGCCTCCGGTTCAATTGCCATTATGTCTGCCATGCGCGACATTGAGGCCGGGCACTACGATATAGCCTGCGTTCTGGGTTTGGAGCTTATGCGTAATGTCGACGGCAAAACCGGTGCTGAATATCTCGGAGCGGCCGCATGGAAAGGTCAGGAGGCCATGGAGGCCGACTATCCGTGGCCCTTTATGTTTGATCTTCTCACCAAGGAATATGACCGTCGCTACGGTATCAGCAGCGATCATCTCAATGGCATAGCGCAGATTAATTTTGAAAATGCGAAAAATAATAGCCGGGCGCAAACTCGAAACTGGCAATTCCCCGAGGGCGCATTTAGCTGTGATGACGATCTGAACCCTGTGATAGAGGGGTGTGTTCGGAAACAGGACTGCGGGCAGATCACCGATGGTGCCGCCTGTGTCATTTTAGCGAGCGAGGCAAAGGCCAGGGAGCACGCCGCCAAACTTGGTATAAAATTGTCCGATATTCCGCGCATTAAGGGTTGGGGGCATCGTTCTGCGCCCTTGTTGTTTGAACGAAAACTTGAACTGAGTGCTGATCAAGCTCTGATCTTCCCGCACGCCAATAAAACAATTACTGAAGCTGTTCACCGCGCCGGGTTTGGCAGTATTACGGATCTGGACGGTTTGGAAACCCACGATTGTTTTTCCGTGACTGAATACATGGCCATTGACCACAGTGGACTGACCGCCCCGGGTGAAAGCTGGAAAGCTGTGGCCGAGGGTCGGATCACACGAGACGGTGATTTCCCGATTAATGCCAGTGGCGGTCTGATAGGGCTGGGGCACCCTGTGGGTGCGACAGGTGTGCGTATGGTTCTGGATTGTGCTCGACAAGTTACCGGGCGAGCTGGAGCCTATCAGTTGCCAAAGGCTGAGAATATGATTACGTTCAATGTTGGTGGCAGTGCAACGACCTGTGCCAGTTTTGTGGTTGGTGTCGGCGAGTGAAGAGTGTTTATATTTACGACGCGGTGCGCACCGCCCGAGGCAAAGCCAGGCCTGATGGTGGCCTGCATGATTTGCGGCCGCATGATCTTTTGAAGTGTCTCTACCAGGCTCTGGAGGATCGCACCGGATTGAATCCGGCTCAGGTAGATGATGTCGTGCTCGGTTGTGTTACCCAGCACGGTGAGCAGGCGGGCAATATAGCGAAAACGTCAACGCTTTATGCGGGATGGCCTGGCAATATTGGCGGCCTGACGGTTAACCGTTTTTGTTCTTCGGGAATCGATGCAATTAGTATTGCCGCATTGAAGATTGCCTCTGGGCAAGATGAAGTGCTCGTCGCCGGTGGCGTGGAAATGATGTCCCGTGTGCCGATGCTTTCCGATAATGCTGCGGTGTTTACGGATCCCGCCTTTGCCGCACAATGCCATATGTTAATGATGGGCAGTGGCGCTGATCTTATTGCTTCTTTGAATGGCGTATCCCGAGAGCAAGCAGACGCCGTTGCATTGCAAAGTCAGCAACGCGCCGATCAGGCGCGACGTCAGGGCTATTTTAAATCCCTGATACCCATTCACAATCCAGTGACAGGCATTACAGTAAGTGAGGATGAGTGCATTCGCGCCAATACGACGTTGAGTTCACTGGCAGCTCTTCCTGCTGCCTTTGCCGAACTCGGTGGCGCAGGTGTGGATACGCTTCAGCTTGAGGGTCATGCTCGCTTGTCGCAGATCGACCATATACATACGGCAGGAAATTCACCGGCCATGGCAGATGCGGCGGCGTTATTGCTGCTCGGTGATGAAAGTTTCTCAGAACAATTCAAGGTAAACCCCCGTGCCCGTATTGTGGCGGCAGCCACGGCCAGTGGTGACCCGCTGCAAGTACTTACCGGGTGTGTTGATGCAAGCAGGAAACTGATGGACCAGCAGAGTCTGACGGCAGACGATGTGGATTTGTTTGAGCTGCACGAAGCTTTTGCGGCCACCGTTGTGAAGAGTCGACAAGACCTGGGTATCAGCATGGACAAACTCAACGTCAATGGTGGTGTTATCGCAATGGGACATCCGATGGGGGCCACAGGGGCCATTATGGCTGGTACTCTGCTCGATGAATTAGAGCGGCGCAATCAGCGCCTCGGAATAGTAGCGGCCAGCGGAGCTGCAGGTGCGGGTAGTGCGTTATTGATTGAGCGGCTTTAACTGCGAGAGCCCCCGGTGGTTTAGTTATTATCGAATAGAGTGAATACTTTGTGCCGCTTCGGGCACGCGTTGAGGAAAATGTTATGTCTTGGGCAAAAACCTTTAGAGAATTTCCCAGTGTTGATCAAAATATTGGTGGAGTGACTTATTTTGACGATACGCCGCAGTGGATTTACGATCTGGATAACCCCTACTTACACGGAGTCCACGCACCGACATTGGATGAGATGAGTGTGGACAATTTGGAGGTTGTGGGGGAGCTGCCCGCAGACCTTGTAGGCGGTTATTTTCGCAATGGACCCAATCCGGTACACCAGCCTAAAAATCGTTATCACCCTTTTGACGGCGATGGCATGGTGCACGGGGTGTATTTTCAAGATGGCAAAGCGGCCTATCGTAACCGGTATACAAACACACAAGCTCTTGTTGACGAGCGCGCAGATGGAAAATCTGTTTCGCCCGGTGTGATGGGCCCCTTTGACTACAGCATTTCACCATTCGGTATTAAAGATACCTCCAATACCGATATTCACTGGTACAACGGCGACCTGATGACGCAGTGGTATAACGCTGGGCACCCCTATCGGCTCGATAGTAAAACGCTTGAAACAAAGGGTTTTTTTGATCTTGAAGGGCGGGCTCAACGCCGCATGTCTGCGCACTCGAAGGTGGATTGGAGCACGGGTGAGTTGATGTTTTTTGACTACGGTGACGAGCCGCCCTTTATGACGTTTGGAGTGGCAGATGCCAGCGGCAAATTGCAGCATGAAGTTGCAATTGATCTTCCCGGGCCGCGCTTGCCGCACGATATGGGCTTTACTACGAACTATGCGGTACTTCACGATCTGCCATTTTTTCACGATATGGATGTATTGCGAGCGCACAAGCGGCGGGTTCTGACCTTCCATAAAGATATTCCCACACGTTTCGGGATTATTCCCCGGCGCGGGCAAAGCCATGAGATACGTTGGTTTGAATGCCAGCCGTGTTACATATTGCACGTGTCGAATTGTTGGGAGGAGGGTGACTGGGTAGTAATGGATGGTTGTCGCTCGCTTAACCCTATGCCAGCAGCGCAGCCAGGCGGTGGTGATCTCGAATCTATGCTGGCCTATATGCGACTTGAAGCCAATGCCTATCGCTGGCGTTTTAATCTGGTGTCCGGCGAAGTACGCGAGGGCGATATCGACGATTTAAATACTGAATTCAACAAAAGTAATCCAGTATTTCACGGAGTGAAGAGCAAGTATTCCTACCACCAGCGTATACCATTGTTGCACGAGGGCGGTCATACATTACGATTCACAGGTCTGGTCAAGTACAACAACGATACCGGACAGCGCTTTGAATGGGATTATGGCCCCGGCGTTTTTGGCAGCGAAGCGGTTTATGCTCCCAAGCCAGGAGCTGATCGGTCTAGTGGCGAAGACGACGGCTATGTGATTACTTTTGTAACCGACAGCAATACCTGGAATTCAGAATGCCTCGTATTTGACGCCACAGATATTCAATCAGGCCCCATAGCCAGGGTGCAGCTGCCCCATCGCGTACCCTTTGGTTTTCATGCGACCTGGGCACGCGGCGCAGATCTGTTCGGATAGTTATGTCATGACAGACTGGCTTGAACCCGGCAGGTAATGCCCGTCTTGTAGACCTGACCTTTGTCGCCAACCGGTTCAGAATTGTTCAAAGCAAGCTATGATTTAGCGCCGCTATTTGGCTATAGCTACATCATGTACTGGCGACAAGGTGCCCTGTGGGTTTAGCAGCCTCATCTCGGGCGTGAGTGCCGCGAGTGCGGCTTCCCGGTTACCCGGAGCGGGGTGTGTGCTGAGGAATTCTGGTTGACTGGCGCCGCCCAGAGCCCCCATTTTCTGCCACAGGGTAACCGCTGCATCGGGGTCATAACCGGCACGGGTCGCCAATTCGATGCCAATCTGATCTGCTTCTGATTCCGCGGTTCGGCTATTGGGTAATTCCAGGGCCAGTTTTGCAGCCACCGCTGCGCCGCCAAGGGCTGCCGCATGATTGTCCGCGGCAACGCCAACTGCGATAACACCAAGGGTTGTGGCCATTGCGCGAGACATGCGTTCCGCTGTGTGGTTCGCCAGAGCATGGGATATTTCGTGGCCCATAATCTGCGCGAATTCAGCATCAGTGAGTTTTAACTTCTCAAACAACCCCGTGTACACCGCCATTCGGCCGCCGGCCATGCACCAGGCATTGACGGTCTCGGGGTCGTCAATGATGGCAACGCTCCACTCCCAGTCTGCGGATTTTGGGTAAAGTTTGATGGCTTCAGTGACCAGTCGTCCGGTAATGGTTTTGACTTTTTGGGTTATTTTCGGATCGTCGATTAACTTGTTTTGCTGGTCCAGTTCTCCCACGGTGCTCAGGTAGGCTTTACGAGACTCTACAATCGCAGATTCCGGGGAAATCAGCATAAACTGTGTGCGCCCGGTCGGGCTGGTAGTGCACGCTGTTAGTATTGATAGGGCAAAAAGGCCCAGCAGTATTTTTTTCATGTCAATTTCCTGGTAATGGCGATAGCTCGGTATTATGAGGGGATGAGGTGATCATCCAAAGCCGCGTTCAATTTTTTCAGTGCCTGCGCATACGCAGCCCTACCGATGTTAATTTTGTCGGCCTGGGAGCTTCCATCTGATATGTCTGCCAGGGCCTGGAGCGCGAAACTGTCCCAGCGACGCCGCGCGATTAACATGTCAGCCATCAGGTTGATGGCAATGCCATTGTAGGGCGTGCCCTCGACGCCGTAGCCGGGATTGTCCAAAATTTGCTGGATGCCAGCAACGGCCTGTTTGAGGTCGTCAGTGCTGGCCTTATGAGAGTGGGCCAGCGTTGCTCTGGCATCTTCGGCCGATCCATTGTCGGCCAGAATCAGCTTCAACATAAACTCAGACTGCAGTCGCAGGTCGGAATTCCCTTTTTCTTGCAGCCAATCTTGTAAGCTCTGCCTGCCCAGATCAGTGATTGTATACACGGTGCGATTTCGCCCGCTAAGCTGCTCTTTTTGCTCTGTGACGAAGTTGTGCAGCAGTAATTTCTTGGGCTCGGAGTACACATGGCTCTCAGCCCGGGGCCAATAAACCCTGATGAGGCTTGTTTGCATGATGGTATTGAGTTCATAGGCCGATTGGGGGTTTCGTGCCAGTAGGCCGAGCATGGCATAGGACGTGGGGCTGAGCTTGGGTGGATTCGACATAGATTAGCTATACTCCCAAAAGGAGTTTTGTTCCTTATTCAGTTTAGACTGTGTGCGAAGCATTGTTGCTTTCGTTGTATAGGGCCGGCCGCCGGTGCCTTGTCAGTGTACAGGCCACGGCTGTGCGAGATTAGTATTTTAGCCACTTTATTGGGGGGCTTGGCATGAAAAAGATCGGAGGCACGCTTCCCCGGAGGTGTTAGCGAGCGATGGTTTGACCCGTGGAACAAGCACCTTCTCGACAGTTGGCTGACCGGGGAAAAGCACTATTGGTGGTTTAGCGATACGGCAATTGAAGATCACGCTGAATATGAGCTGCTAATGCAGCCTGGTTCCTAGTTTGGGGGTGGCGATCTGCTAGAATTGGAGTCCTTTTTGATATTGGATATGAGAATGCGTTGTCGGGCTACAAAAAACCGGTATTTACTACCGCCATGGCGAGTTTTCTACAGTTTCCACCTGCCTTTTTTCGCAGCGATATTGTTGCTTGCGGGCGCGTCTGCGCAAGGAGCGGGCTTAGTACCCCCGCAGGATGTCATACCTGGGCAGTCTGTTACACCGACGCTGGATTCCTCATACGCGAAGGAGGCCTGGTTGGTTTATACCTATGATATCGATATCCGGGGCGAGGTTGTTAACCTCGAAATTCATACATCCAGCGGCGTCACAGAAGTAGAGCAAAGAGTTCTGGATCATGTTGCTGCACTGCGATTTAGCCCAGCCACGCGTGACGGCCAACCGGTCAAAGTGTCTCTTGGGCCAGTGGTATTTACCTGGATACTGGACATTCCAAGAGTAATGGCACCTCAATTCAAGAGTCTCTACGAGCAGGCCTGGAGCCACTTTAAGGCCCAGCAATACGATGCGGCGGCAGAAGTGACTCGTTCACTTGAGCAGTGGCCTGGGCGCAACGCTTACGAGGAGGTTAAATACCGGATACTCGCTGCCTCATTGGCCAGTCGCGACCTGGATGACGGCGCCGAACAGACGCACCTTAATCGCATTGTTGATTTCCAGGAATTGGCTGACAGAAATAACTTCAACAATCCCTATGTTGTTGAAAACCAGTACCTGTTGATGTTGGATCGCATACATTCGCTGCAACTGGCAAAAAAGCTGCTGGGTGATGCTCAGCTTACTTTAAATAATCTGATAGCCCGAGACCGTGATGCGCAGATAACTCTGAGTGCGCAGAAAGCCCAGCAGGAGGCTCAGAGTCGTCTCTTGGGAATAGCGGATGTAAGTCTGGTCGGCAAATTGTCAGCGTTGTATCCCGGCGCCCAGGGACTGTGGGAGACGCAGCTGTTTCGCGAAAAATTTCTGATTACCAATGCGGCGGGCACTATCGCCTCGGTTCACCTGTCTTGCAAGAGCGGCGGGGACCAGCGATTGATCTACCCATCGGCGGTTTCCTGGAAAATTCCGCCGGGCTGGCAGGGTTGTAAACTTGAAATAGCGGGCACATCGGATACCCGCTTTACTTTACATCAACAGCTTTAAGATTGGAGCTGCTCTAAGGCCTAGAACGGCAGGCCTTCGTCGATATTGTGGTTACTCTCAGCCGGCGTAGCCAGTCCCAGGGTGTGGTGAACGCCATTAACCTCTTGCTGAACTGTGGCAATCCCTTCGGGTGTCTCGTAAAACTGTTGATACCACTTACGGCCTGTTTTGAATGGACCATCCGTTTTCAGCTGCATGATCTTCAGTGCTGGACGTTTATTTGCCCACACGTTAAAGTCGGCTGAGAAGGCTTCCAGCGCACCGGCCTGTGCTGCTTTGGCCGCTTCCTTATCCTCATTTGTCGCGGTATTAGCACTGCCTTTGAACAGGCAGGCATGCCAGCATTTGACGACACCGTCATCCACAGGTGTATTGGCGATCAGTTCGTAGATGGTGTTGCCAGCAAAAACCTGTTTTGACAACAGTATTCCCGGGCCGGTGTACCAGGTGGTGGTATACAAATAGGTATCGTACAGCTGCATTTCGCCACCCTGACGCTGAATGCAAATGTGGTCAATGTACTCGTTTTCAAAATACTCACAGGGTGCCCCGTGCGTTGGGCCCAGATGGCGCGAATCAGCCATGTTGTCCAGAATTTCCTGAGGATGGATGTTGAGCTCACCCAGGTGATCCAGCTCCCACTGCACCCATTGGGGGTCATTCCATTCGGGTAGGCTGGGCACATCGTAATCGGGTGCTCGTCCATCGGGGTCGTACCAGGCCATAATACAGCCCATATTATCCACTACCGGGTAGGAGCGAATTGACGCGGATTTTGGATAGGGGGCTTCCGAGTACGGGATATCATCCACATGGCCGTCAGGCCCGTAGCGCCAGCCGTGGTACGGGCAGCGAATGGAGTTGCCTTCGATTTGCTCACCGTTTTTTACGATCATGGCGCTGTTGCTGTCGGTAAGGTGAGTTCCCATGTGCGCGCAGTGGGCATCTAGCAATACAGGATTGCCATCTTCCCCACGGTACAGTGCCATATCCTGGCCAAAAAAGCGTATGGCCATTGTGCCCTGATCAAGCTCGCTGGACTCGGCCACTATGAACCATCCTCTAGGGAAGGTATTGGGTCCCAGATTGTATTGCGCTGCTGTTGCCATGAGATATCACCGTGTTATTAAATTCGGGCTTAAGTATAGCCGTCCGGCGAATAAGTGGAATCGTCTGTGTGGACGAGGTACGCAGGGAATGGCCAGTAGCCTAAATATTTAGCTCGTCTTTACGCATTCTGTCTGGGATGGCGGTACCAGTGTTAGCTGTTGGCCAGCAACCAGCTGCGCAGGCGATTGGAATCGCCGAAGGGGGTTAATTTGCCAAAGGAATTGAGCAATACGATAGAGACTTCCTCACCTTCTATGTTGGCTTGCATCACCAGACAGCGACCGGCCTCATTGATATAGCCTGTTTTACTCAGGGCGATATCCCAACTTTTGTTTTTCAGCAGGCGGTTGGTGTTACCGTAGTTTAGAGGGCCTCTTTTGGCGTAGGGGTGCACTTCTTTACGTACGGTGGTGGTCGCCTCGGTAATCAAAGGGTATGTCGCAGCAGCAGTCACCATTATGCCCAGATCACTGGCTGTGGATACGTTCTCCTGCAGTAGGCCGGCCGGGTCTGCGAATTTGCTTTGGTGCATGCCGAGTTTAGTCGCTTTAATGTTCATTTGGGCGACAAACATTTGCATGCCTCCGGGATAGGAACGACCCAATGCGGTGGCAGCGCGGTTCTCCGATGACATAAGAGCCAATAGAAGAAGTTCCCGTCGCGACAACGTGGCGCCGTATTCCAGGCGCGAACCGGTCAGTCGGATCAGATCGCGGTCCTCCTTCGTAATCGTTATTTTTTCTTCGAGGTCGAGTCCGGCATCCAGTATGACCATCGCTGTCATCAGCTTGGTAATAGAGGCAATAGAGCGAACTGTATCTTTGTCCTTGCTGTAAATGATATTGCCGTTGGAATCAGTGACCAGAGCCGAAGCCGACCTCAAGCCGGGATTACTTTTCGACGATTTTGCCTGGGCGTGACTTGCCAGAAGTGAGTTGCTGGCAAGTGTGATAATTATCAGGGCCGTAAAAGAGAACAAAAAAGATCGTACTGCGGTCATGGTGGAGCGGGTCCTGAATAGTTGATTTATTGTTGAGGTATTCTGCCCGACTGCCGCCAAAAGCGCTATCCCTTCAGAGAGTTTCTACCCCGGTTCAGATTCTGCTCCGGCAGATACCCGCAATAATCCGCGAAACGCGCGAATAGCGGAGGAGTCTCCAGCTACTACACGAGACACGTCGCTGGCGATTGGCATCTCTACTTTGTATTTTTCAGCCAGGGCCATTACCGCTGGAGCGCTCTTTGCGCCCTCAGCCACCATAACCATTTCGTCAATAATTTCCTGCATATTGCGGCCCTTGCCGAGTTCTACGCCCACATGGCGATTTCGACTTTGCGGGCTTGTGCAGGTGGCAATCATGTCACCCATGCCCGCCAGTCCAGCAAAGGTTTCGGCCCGGCCTCCCATAGCAACACCCAGCCGGGTGACTTCTGCAAGACCCCGGGTGATCAATGCCGAGCGTGTGTTATCACCGGCACCTTGACCGTCGCCCATGCCCACGGCGATGGCAATAATGTTTTTAAGAACGCCGCCCAATTCGCAGCCCACCACGTCACTGTTGGTGTAAACGCGAAACAGTCCGCTGCTGAATAGCGTCTGCAGTTCTCGTACTATGATGTCGTCCTCCATGGCTATCACACTTGCCGCGGCCTGGCCTGCCATGATCTCTCTCGCCAGGTTGGGACCGGTAAGCACGCCCACCGGATGTCCCGGAAGCACCTCGTTGATGACTTCGGTCATGCGTAGACCAGATTCAAGCTCCAGGCCTTTGGTCAGGCTGATGATAGGTACCCAGGCGCGAATATGCTTTTTAACTTCATTTAGCACAGCTCGAAAGTTGTGGGATGGAATACCCATTATGATGACGTCCGCGGTTTTTACAGCTTCCGCAATGTCATTGGTGGCCGCGAGTTTTTTTGGCAAACTTGCGCCGGGCAAATACACCTCGTTGGTGTGTAGTGTATTTATCTCATTAACGGTATCCGGGTTTCTTGCCCACAGAGTAACCGGTGCATTGCGCGAGACCAATGAGGCAACAGTTGTGCCCCAGGAGCCTCCACCCATTAATCCTACCTGTAATTTTCTAGACATAATTTTTCCTAAAAGGCCCCTCTGCTTGCGACGCCAATGGCTCGAATTACTTCAATTCTACGCAGTACATCTCGCAGCTCTTGCGCCAACGCGGTTCGTTGTTCTTTTCTCGATTCGTCTGAGCCTTCAGCCAGCTGCCGGTGCTCCAGCATCTTGAAACCATTTTTGAAAAGTTGTTTTCCGATGGATGATTCGCTGCTGATTCTGCGTTGTAAATAAGCCTGGCGGCCCAGCTTAAGCGCGTTTGTCACGCAAGTAGATTCGTCCAGACTTTCGTGGCTGTCCATGCCCGCGAGTAAATCAGCAACTACCGAGTAGGCCTCTGCATAGGTCAGCAAGGCGGTGTGTGCAACCACGGGGGTTAACGTATAGAGAAGTTGCATAAAACCTGCGGTTCCCTGGCCCAGTAGCGATTCCCAGTTCTCGTCGTAGCGTGTTAGCTCTTCGCGGATTTCTTGATGAAATTCTTCGGTAGGCGCATAGAAAAATTCAAATTTGAATAGATCTCTAAGATATTCAACCTCTGCCCAAAATAGCTCCAATGCGTCGGAGCCTTCCTTCTCGCTGGCTTTTAACAGTGCAAGTTCAATAATCGCCTTGTTCACAAAAAAGTGGATAATGGTGTTGCGGTAATAGCTGGCCACGGGATGCTGCTCCATGGCAATACCGTAGACGATTTCCGGGCCCTGGTCATATCGGGTGACGATGCCCTCGTCGATCATAATTCCCAGCAGACCTTCCATTTGATCAGCGTAGGCGCGATCGAAATCACTGGAGATGCGCAAGTTTCTCTCTTCTGCCCAACGCAGCAGTCCACGCAGGTCTGCTATGACTTCTGTTTCGGTGAGCGCTTTAGGCGCCGCTCCCAGTAAACTCATGGTGACCAGAGAAGGGAAGGTAATCGGCGTGACTTTATTGGCTTCCACCGATATTTCGAAAGCGATTTTGGACAGGGCCAGCGTATCTTTGGGATCAGGTGCCTTTTCCAGTACCACGGGTTCGCCAATGTCCATGTAGACCTTGCCCATGGGTCTGGCGAGACTGCGGATGTAGCCGATAAACCAGCGCAGGGACTCGGCACCTTTGCCGCGACCCGTTTGCTCCGTGGCATATTCCTCCACATCTCTTATCAAGTCGTAGCTGATTGATATGGGAATAATGTGGATGTTGCGCGCGTCTGTTGCGTGGCAGGCTTCCAGCACGTATTTCAGTAAGCCGTAGCGTGGAGGCATCAATTTGCCCATGCGAGAACGTGTGCCTTCAAATGCCCAGTTCATGGGAAAACGTTTTTCCATCAGATAGCCAATGTAGTGACGCAGGGTCAATTTATACAGTTGGTTGTCCTGAAAGCTGCGCCTGATGAAAATGGCTCCGGAACGTCGTAGCAAAAATCCCAGCCCGGCAAAACTCATGTTAGCGCCGCCAAACATATGGGGCATGGGGAAATCATTCTCATACATCACTTTCGGGACAACCATGCCATCCAGATAGGTCTTGTGAGTCCACAGCAGGAGAGAGGGATGGTCGCGCACTGTTTTGCGCATATTCTCCACCGCCTCCTGGTCGTAGACGATTTTCTCCTCATAACCCAAACCGAGGCAGAAGTTGTTGAACCGGGAGTAAAAGTCCAACCAGAACGTTCTGGGCACCGAGATCATTTCTTTCATGTAGCCTGAAGCTTCTTTCATTAATTCAGACTTGCTTTTACCTGTTTCCTTGGCAAGTTTATTCACTGCCTCGTTGTAATTTGGGCTGGCGTGTAAGCTCTCGGCAACATAGCGTGGCACTTTATAACGGCTGCCCTGCAGGCGCCGTTCCGCAATGTCGAGCACCAACGCGGCCTGCCTGGCCGCGAAAGAGGCGAACATTTCCGTGTTGTTGCCATCATCTGAGCTGTGCTGATAAGCGAATCGGGCGCGCAGATTGATCAGTGTGTCTGGTTTGCCAACAATTAAGTGCATCAGCTCGGGATTTTCGTCGAGTATTTTTTTTCCGCGTTTTGTATTTGGTCTACGAGGATCACCAAACAGGAAATCGCGTATACGCGGCCCGGAGTTGATTACCGACTCAGGCGGTAGCCAGGTGATTCGAAGCGGGGCCACGATGGCGGTGTCAGCTGTGCTAAGTGCGGCCTTTAAAAAAGTGCTATCTATGCCCTTGCGATCGTCACCCAGTGCGACGACTACTTGCTCCGAGGTCGCATCGGCAGGCGCAAAATGCCTAACCCATTTCTCCAGAATGTCTTGCTCAAATCGGTTTCGGGCGTCCAGAATGAAAACGACCCGCTGGGTATCCTGGTCGGGCCAGGGGCTGGACTCAAACTTACGGACTAAATCCATATTAAGTTAGACCTTTTTTTTATTTTTGTTAGCGGCTTTTTTCTTTGGGGCTGCTTTGGCCTTTGGTTTGGCCCTGGCCTTTGGAGTGGCTTTGGCTTTGGGCTTTGCCGCGATTTTGTTTTTGGCAGTCGCTTTGCTCTTGGCTGTTTTAGCTGGTTTGGGTGGCTTTTTCTTGGTGGCGATTGATTTTGCTGTTACTTTTTTTGCCTTAACAACGGGTTGCCCCAAAGTCTCAAGAAACATGTTGCGAACTTCAAGCACGTGTTCGTCAATAGTGGCCGCGCTCCAGGTGCTGGTATCAACCGGTGGCAGCACTTCTACATCAACGGTGGCAGACCGATACACAAAATCGCCCTTTGGCGCTACGTCCCCGGCGTTTCGAATGACGATAGGCACAATAGGAACACCAGCTTGAATCGCCAGATGGAATGCGCCCTTCTTAAAAGGTGCGAGGCGGGGTGAGACGGTGCGCGTGCCCTCAGGAGCAAGTACCACCGACTTACCATCCTTGCACATGGCGTCTACTAATGGCTGCATCGCCTCAATGGCGCCCTTGGCATCGGCGCGGTCAATTAGTACCACACCTCCCATTTCCATGACTCTGCCAATGACGGGCATATCCCTGATTTCTTTTTTACCTACACCTGCGATGTCTCGCCTGAGAAGTTTAGCGCAGATGACCACGTCAGCTTTGCTCTGGTGATTGAAGATAAATACGGCTGGGCGCTCTGCCCATATATTTTCTTCACCTGTAACATTCAGGTCCAGGCCAATTAAAGCACTGGCGGTATCGGCGAACAGCGAAAATGAGAAGTTCTGCGCGTTGCGGCGTGATCCCGTTAGTGCGTATATGGGTAGGCCGGCGGCAAATGATGTCACCAGACTGGCAGTGGCGCCAACCGAGCGCACATATTGCGACAGGCTGGGTCGGCCGCGGCTGCCAAAGCGTGCGATTGGCCAGCGATTGTCCCGCGCTACGCGTTCCAGTTTGCTACTTGGGTTAAGCGCTCGAGGCAGGCCCACACGTTCAAGTAACTGCAAATCATCTGTGCTGTCAGAATAGAAAAAGCTCTGGTCGAGGTCAGACCCAAATCGATCTGCAAGAGATTCAGCGGCGGTTACCTTGCCTTCGCCAAAACAGGTTGGTGATACCACCGCACCGGTAAACTTGCCATCTTCAATCTCGAGATGAGTGCATAACACGTGTTCTATATTCAGGTCTTTGGCAGCGGGTGCCACTTGATAGGGGGTAGCGGAAGAAATAACGGCAACGGTGTGGCCTTTTGCCAGGTGTGCGTCTACCAGCGCCCGGGATTCCGGATATATCAGCTTGGCGATTTGTTTGGTATACAGCTCTTCTCCGACCTCTAGATAGGTCTCCTCCTTGATTCCGCTCATGAATTGGGCGGTGACCGCCATCATTCCTGAAAAGCCGAGGTTGCCGAGGCCAAAGTTACTCATCGCTCCCATTATCTCGACAAAATTTCGCTTGGATATATCACCGCGCCTTAATTGCTCACGGATAAAAACGGTAGCGGAAAAGCCGGAGATAATAGTGCCGTCGAAATCGAAGATTGCAGCGATACCGGGGCCTTTGGGAGTTTTCTCAATATCGCTGAGTAGCTGTTTGATAGTTGCCATACTTTTCCCTTTTTTTATAGAGAAGAAGCATAGCGCATTCTTATAACAAGTGCGCGATTCCGGGCCTCGGTTGAAGAAAAAACGCCGGAGCAAACTAATGTCTGCTCCGGCGCTGTCGGGGTAAGGCTGGTGTTGCGTATGCCCCGGTCTTACCATCCGGCCCGCTACCGGATTACGTCCCCGTGGCTGCATTCATATCTGACATATGCGTGCATGCGTTTCCCCAAATTATGACGGTCTATATTGGTCGAGAGCCCCATGACATCTGTACGACTATCCGTCATGCATTCAGTATAAGAGATGTTTTCCCGGATACAAGATATTCCCCCATGATAATTATCTATATCAAGAAATAACCTCTAGTTATATCCTCTATTTGGCTTTTTGAAATGTCAGGGTCATGCGGTCCGATTCGCCTATCGCTGCCATGGCGGCCTTGCGTGCCGGATCTTCTTTGCTGTCAGTGTAAGAGGGCGGCAAACGCCACACGATGTCACTGTTGCCGGGCTGATCTTTCGGGTTTGCATTGATTTCGCTGCTGGCCACCAATTCGAAGCCCGCATCCGTGAACATGGCGATAACGGCCGCTTGTTTCAGGTAGCCTCGACTCCCGTCTGTAGTGGCATCGTCGGCATCAGCTGGAGCGCGATGCTGGACAACGCCGACCAGTCCATCGTCCTTGAGCATGGTGTGTACTGCAGCCAGGGCTTGGCTACGCATACCCGTTGTCGACTCGAACCGATTTAAGTTATGCAAGGCGCGTATCAGCAATACCCTGTCGACACTTCCAAGAGCCTCCTGAGGCACTGTGTTAAAGGTAAAGCCCTTTGCATGGATGCCATTATCGGTAAATCCGGCAACCATTTTGGGGAATTCCTTGGTCTTGGCAATGCGGTTTTTTACCATCTCGTCAGTTGAAAAACTGAACATGGGCCACAATTTATCCGGATAATTCACCCCGAAAATTGTTCCGTGTTCACCGAGGTAGCTGACGAGAATTTTTGTATACCAGCCCCCACCCGGCAGGGCTTCAGCGACAGTCATACCCGGCTCTACAGAGAAAAACTCCAGCGTTTGTTGTGGGTGTCTGGCGCCATCTCTAGCCATATCTTCTGCGCTGCGAGCGTTGACAGCCTCTTCGAGTGCAGTGTTTGGCTGGGCAAAACATACTCCGGTGACAAGAGCGAGTGTTGCAAGAATGGCCGTCAGAGACGCATGTTTAGTTCTGGACATATCAGCTACCTGCTGTTGGGATATAGGGATAATTGGTGAGTTAGACGTTCGCAATCTTTCAGATTGTACTTCAAAGCGCACCGCGTTGGCGCAGTATTTCGCGTAGTGCAGAGGAGCTGTGTGTTTTTTCATCCCCCACAAATTCAATCCGACCACCGCATTTTTCCACGGCGAATCTCTCCGGCATAAGTTCCATTGTGTAGTCGGTGCCCTTGGCTTGAATATGGGGGCGAAATAGCTCAATTAGAGGTGTGGGAACTGACGCTTCCAGAGGAACAACATAATCCACCGCATCCAATGCAGCGATTACCTCCATTCGTTCTTCACAGGGATTGATAGAGGGCTCGCGATTGGCATTGGTACGAATGGATGCTTCAGTATTGATAGCCATTACCAGCACATCGCCCAGTGCCTTGGCCGCGTCAAGATAACGTACGTGGCCCACGTGCAGCAGGTCAAAGCAACCGTTGCCGAACACGATGGTTTTACCTTGCTCGCGATGTTCCTCGAGTATCGGCAGCAGCGACTCGGGGTCGGCAAAGATCTTTTTGAAGGTTGTCATGCGCGGCACTCGATTTGTAGCGGGTGGAACAGGGAAAAATGACACTTGCTGCAAGTGTAGCGGGGATCGTTCGCAGAATATATACTGCCGGCCAACCGATCACAGGTCGAACACTATGCCGCCAAAAAATCACCTGTCGCCAAAAGTACTCGCTTTTAAAACTGAGCCAGAGCGTATTCTTATCGTGCTTCCCACCTGGGTAGGCGATGTTGTCATGGCCACGCCCGTTGTTCAGGCTGTATTTTCTCGATTCCCGAATGCTGATATCACTCTACTGACGCAGCGCCATCTGTACCCGCTACTTGAGGGCAGTCCGTGGGCGCACAACTGCCGTTTTTGGCCGCCTCGCAATAAAACGGCTGAAGCAAAACTGGCGCACAAGGCGCTGATCTCTGATTTGCGACAACAGAAATTTGATCTTGCGATTATGTTGCCGAACTCACTGCGCAGTGCCTGGTTGTGTTGGCGCTCTGGAGCAAAGCGCCGCCTGGGTTTTAACCGCGATGGCAGAGGGATTCTGTTAACCGATGCGCTTTGTGTTCCCAACAAAATTCCCGGCGGCTATGAACCTATGCCCATGGTGGACTATTACGCCCAGCTGGCTATGGCGCTTGGTTGTGATCACCCAGGTGACCAATTGACCTTGTATACTAGCGCCGATAGTGACTCCGCGGTGAGCGAGCGTTTAGCACAAAGTGGGATCGATTGCGGAAAACCGCTGGTGGTCATTTCCCCAGGTGCAAATTTTGGTGCATCCAAGTGCTGGGCGCCGGATAGATTTGCCGCTGTGGCCGATCAGCTAATTGAGGAGCACGGAGTGGCCATCGCAATGAGTCCGGGGCCCGGTGAGGAGCCTCTGGCAGAGGCGATTCACAATACGATGAAACATCCATCGGCCCTACTGACGAACCCGTGCCTGACTTTGGGGGAATTAAAGTCCTTAATCAATCGCAGCGCGTTGCTGCTGGGGAACGATACCGGTCCCCGACATTTTGCCAGGGCGTTTGATATTCCCCGAGTGACAGTATTCGGGCCAACCGAAAGGCGCTGGACAGATACCAGTCACGATGCAGAAACTATCATTCAGGTTGATGTTCCCTGCGGTCCCTGTCACAAAAAAGTGTGCCCTCTGGCCCACCATGATTGCATGACCCTGGTGACAGTGGAGATGGTTAAACGCGCTTGCGACACGCAATTGCGGGGCGCTGGAGTGATTGCTACTGGCTAGTAGCGCCAGCCAAATTTTTGCACTTCGTTCTACAGAAAATAGTCGGGTGCTTCGCTACCACTTTCCTGTAGTTTTCCCAATTGCTCGGGGTTCTCAATCAAGCTTTCAATCCACCAGTTGACGTCATTGTATAGGCAGGTCACTTTTTCGCAGCTGGTGGTGGCGTTAAAATTGCGAACCAGGTCTGCGGTTTGTCCGCGGGTGGCATCGTAGGCCAGTTCATCGGCAGCTGCATTTTTGTCGCCGAGCTTGCCGTGGTCCTGATTTCTATAAACAGGGCAGTTATAAAGGCCAAGGGGGCTTAGCACCTGGCGGAAAAACTGCATATGGCACTGCTGCGGTTGTTTGGAGAGTTTTTGGGTTTGGCCATTGAGCATTGCCTTCAATCCGGTACTTCGCATAACCCTGAATGTCGGGGTTTCCAGGGCCACGGCCTCATCAATCTGGGCCTGAATTCTGGCGATCGTTTCCTCTACGTTTTTTTGCCCTTGTATGTCGATGACCTCGGCGTTGTTTAATTCATCGCGGGTCAAAAAGGGTTTGAAACTGATGTAGTCAAATTCGTTGTCACGAGCCAGACGAGTAGCCTGGGCAATCTCATGCAGGTTTTCGACGATATCTGTGTCGTTTATATTGGCGCCGCGCCAGGTCACAATGTAAGAAAAACCCACGGTCAGGTCGGGGTTTGCAGCTTTGATGGCGGGCACCTTTGCGCAAATGTCTTCCAGGGGGAAGTTCTTTTTTGGGTTGTGCATGGGCTGAAAGGTGGCGTCCGTGCCGGAATCGAGCGATAGACGGACCCAGTCGTTGGCATCCATGGCGTCTGCCACCTGGGCGATTTTATCGTTGCCAGTGCCATTAGAGACAATAGCTACCTGCAGGCCCAAGCCCTTCATGAAGCGGATAACTTCTGCAAATTTTGGATAAAGAGTAGGCTCGCCGCCGCCGATGACAATAACCGAGCGCATACCGCGTTTTGCCATGAGTTCCAGTGAAGACATCAGTTTGTCATGGTCGTAGCGAATACCGGTATTGAGGATATCCAGGTCTACACAGTGATCGCAGGCAAAGTTGCACGCAGTGGTCAGGTCGAGATTAATAGAAATAGGTGCGAAGTCGGGCACCTTGGCTGACTCTGAGCCTAAATCACTGGCGTTAACGTTTGTTCGCTGCTCGACCTGCCAGTTAACATAGTGTTCCAGTGCATCTTTGGCACCGGGTTGGGTCAACTTGGTCGCGAAATCATGAATACTGGACAGCTCCAGCTGTTCACCGCCCTCGTCGGGCTCATTGACTGGTGCGTCGAGATCGGTCAAGGGGATATTGTTGTTCAAATTACACCTCTGGCAGTGCTTGAAATAGGGTTACGGAGGGTGTCCGCGGACAATAGAGTGATTCTACGTTTTGTGGCGCTATACAACAACCAAAGGGCGTGTTTGGAGTGTGGGTATTGTCAGCCGATATCGGGCCAGGCTTCTGTCAATTGAAGTAGATTACGGTGCCCAGCCAGCAAGATTCCAGTATCCGTAAGGGCAGTGTTTTCCAGGCTGTCCAGGAAGTCAGCCACAACCGATTCCAACGGGTCGGTTAGCATTGCCTTCTGTGTTTCTGATGTCAGGTATTGTCGGTACTCGGGCAGTTCGATTTGTCGGTCTACTCGCAGGCCGTTTATTTGGTACCAGGCTGGACGGGGGCGATGCTCACAGGTGGCCAGTTGCAGCTGCGCTTGCGTTCTGCCCATTTTGTGGCGGTAAGTGCAGGCGAGCTGCAGCGTGTTCGGTTCGCCTTCCCTGGAATGTTGGACTGTGATCTCGACCTGCTCAAATTCGCCTGGCCCTACCAGTGCCTGCAACATACTAATGAAGTGCGGTGCCGAATCCGGAATCATGTTGGGGCCAATAGATATTGGGCTCAGCCCCATAGTGAAATCGGTAATCGTTGACGCCAAAGGGCCGTGTAGCTTTGTAAAGGTGGATAGACTTTGTGGCCACTGGGTTACCAGCTGCAAAAGCAGATCCCTGGCATTGTAGGTGTCCAATATCTCGATGATGTCTTTCTGGTCGATTGGCCAGGCCAGCGGTTTTTCGACCAGGCAGTGGCAACGGGCAGATGCGATCAGGGCGAGTTGCTCGGCGTGAACCGGATAGGGCGAGCAAACTGCCACCGCGTCAGGTTTTTCCAGGACCAGGGCCTCTTCCAGGTTCGTATAGCCTCTACATTCAATATCCTGTTCGCTTTTCAGGGCAAGGCGAGCTTGGGTAACGGTCGCATCGCTGGTTCCAACCACTGCGCATACATCTGCCCCGAGTCTGCTAAATGCATCGGCTATAAAGGGCCCCGTGCCTTGCCTCGCCGACCGGGCTCCTACAACCACAACCTTGATGGGCATTCAGGCAGTTTTGTCCAGTTCGACTAAAACGTTGCGTGGGTCTTCCGTGTCCCAAAAGCCGCGTAGGGACAATAGCTTGCCCTCGTCGTTAACATGATAAGTGAATACGCCGTGCACCTTTTGCTGGAAAGTCTTGCCATCACCACCATCTATCGTTGTAGTGATGATAGCGTGATTAGCCACTTCGTTGCCCGCAGCGTAGGAGTCGAGAATGTTGACGTTGATATCGGACGGCGCAATAAAGTTGTCCCAAAAAGCCTCCCGTGCCGCGGCACCTCGATGGCCATTTCCCACCGGATCAATCATTGAAACACCAATAGGGTCCTCGATTATTGCGTCTTCCGCATAGAGGCTCAACCAACCCTCTCGATTCTTGCTGTGTACATATTCGCGGGACATTAACGCTGCACGTCGCGCTGGTGGTTCGTTTTCAAACATGTTGATCTCCTTCGAGTAAGGCAAATTGTGCGTGCTAGCTTAGTGCACAATACGACATCGTGCTTGTTTTTTCTGGGGTATTGCCGTGGAATGGGTTTAGGGAGATGAACCGAAGCCTGGCGAGATGTTTGCCAGTGTGGGTTGGTCGAAATAGCGGCGAATCTTAAGGTAGTCGGCGAAAATTGTTTGGCTGTCGAAAACCTTGGAGCCGTATTGGTCCTCTCCCGGTTCAAAGATAGCTTGCAACTGTCCCTGTGGATTAAGAAGAAAGAGTGTCACGCCGTGGCTCACTTCATAGTTACTCGTGTACTGCCCATCTACCGTATCGCCTGCAGAAGTCAGTTTGGCGAAAATTCCCAGCCCCTGTTCAAACGGTAGGTGTAAATTTTTTGCGTTATCAGTATGTGTTAACCCCAGGAATTTGCTGTCGAAAAAGGGCAAATACGAAGCCAGGTGTGCCGCGGTATCTCTGCGATGATCGACACTGTAAAAAAGAATATTCAGGGGTTCTCGGCCCTCGCTGATAAGCTGATCGGACACCGCTGCCAGAATGGATAAGGTAGTGGGGCACACATCGGGGCAGTGGGTGAATCCATAGGATACAAGATGCCATTGCCCCAGTAGATTCCGGTTGCCAAATTGTTGATTGTTATGATCGAGTAGGGAAAACTCAGACAGGTCTTTTCCCTGTGTAAGCAGTACACCTTGTATCTGGGGAGGTGCGTTGGGTTTGCTAAGCCACACGGCCCAAATGATGGTCGCCAGTAATACATTGGCCACGACAAAAGACAGTGCAAGCTTTATTCGTGTAGAGGACATTTTATTGTCTACTCATTTGAAGCAATTACTCAGCGATCAAAGAAGTCCATGCGATTTAAAAAAGTATAATCTGCCTCGATCGCCATCAAGGTGATTAACACTGCAATGGCCAACGGTGGCAGCAACAATACGTATTTTAATGCCAGGCGCTCCCATGACAAGTGCATGAAAATGGCGACGATCAGTCCAGCCTTTATAAACATAAAAAACAGAATGAGTGTCCAGCGCAAGTAGCCCTGAAATTGAAACCAATCTACCATATAGGACATTGTGCTCAGGACAAAAAGCAATAGCCAGATTTTGAGGTAAATGCCTATAGGGTGTTGGTCGTTAGCGGTGTTATCACTCATTTTTTTGCCTCACCACAAATAAAATAGCGCAAATATGAAGACCCATACCAGGTCAACAAAGTGCCAGTAAAGCCCGGCTATCTCTACAATGTCATAGCCTTTCTTGTCGTAGTCTCCACGCCCAACTTTGCGTGCGACAACAGACAAATAGATTACACCCGCCGTTACGTGCATGCCGTGAAAGCCGGTTATCATGAAAAAGACCGAGCCGAACTGGGCCGCGCCCATTGGGTTTGACCAGGGGCGAACACCTTCGTGGAAAATCAACTTGTTCCACTCGAATACCTGCATGCCGACAAACGATGCGCCCAGTAAGGCGGTAAGGGATATAAGTATTGCCGCCTTGCGCTTGTCGCCTCGATAGGCAAAGTTGACTGCCAGTGCCATGGTGCCGCTGCTGGTGATTAATACAAATGTCATTATTGCGATTAAGAGTAAGGGAAGGGGCGCACCGCCGAATGACAATGCAAATACTTCACTGGTGTTGGGCCAGGCATCGGTGGCCGACATACGAACATTCATATAGCCGGTCAGGAAAATGCTGAAGATAAATGTATCGCTTAACAGGAATATCCACATCATCAACTTGCCCCAGGGCATGTTGAAGGCTTCCTTGTCCCCGGCCCAGTCGGCTACCATGCCCGAGACACCTGGCTCGGTGAAGTTTTCGCCGGTCTTCGTCTCTGCAGTCATATTTGCAACCTCAAAAGCCGCACAGGGCAGCGAGCGCATTAATGGTGTCAGGTGTGCTCGTTAGCAGGCCGAATAATAACAACCAAACCAGGAGCAAAAAGTGCCAGTAGGTGGTGCACAGTTTTAGGGGGCCGCTAAGAGCGGTCAGTTGCCCATCGTACCAAACTCGAAATACCACATTTGACAAGGCTACCAGGCCGCCTATCAGGTGAACACCGTGTACCGCTGTCAGTAAATAAAAGTAGCTGTTAGCAGGATTTCCGCTGACGAAAAAACCCATGGCCTGCAAGTGTTGCCACAGGTCCAATTGCGCAAGCAGAAACAAAACCGCAAAAAATGCCGCGGCAGTTACAGCTACAATAGTGCCGTTCATGTGCTGTTTTCGGGACGCGTTCAGTCCCAGTTGTATCATCAGGCTGCTCAAGCCCAGCAGCGCCGTGTTAAACCAAAGGCGGGAAGGGTCGCTGAACGGCTGCCAGGGTTGCCCGGCCAATGCCTGAAAATCCGGGTACTGTGAACGGGCCAAAAACGTAATTGTAAACAGGAAAAACAATACGCTGACAACGGCAATAAAAAAGCGCAGGGCGATGGTGCCCGCTGTGTTGGCGTCGGGGCCCATACCCTGAGGCATGCCCGCTGGTTGCGCCAGCCAGGGTTTCTCCGCGAGTGTCTTGAATGGATTCATATCTGTGCTCCGGGTGTCTCGTCGGCAGTTGCTGCCACCTCGTCCGTTGAAACGTTTTGCGGGATGAAGTCAGCCTCAACACCCGGCACGCTGTAGTCATACGCCCATCGGTGTACTTGTGGCAGTGTAGGCCCCCAGTTTCCGTGTTTTGGGGGCACGTTGGGCGTTTGCCACTCGAGGCTGGTTGCCTGCCAGGGGTTGTGACCGGCTTTTTCCCCGTTCCGCAAGCTCCAGAATATGTTGAATATAAAGATCAATTGACTGGCGCCAACGATCAACGCAGAAACGGTAATACTCGCGTTTAGGGATTGTGCTGATTCGGGAATGAAATCTGTGCTGCCCATTGCGAAGTAGCGTCGCGGTACGCCCAGGAATCCCAGGTAGTGCATGGGCAGGTATATGGCGTAGGTTCCCAGGAAAGTAAACCAGAAGTGGATTTTACCCAGACCCGTATGTAGCATTTTTCCGGTCATCAGCGGATACCAATGATATATGGCGGCAAACAATACCATTACCGGCGATACACCCATCACCATATGAAAGTGCGCGACAACGAAGTAGGTATCTGACAGGGGTAGGTCGATAACCACGTTGCCCAAAAAGAGGCCTGTTAGTCCGCCATGGGTGAAGGTGAATATGAAGCCGATTGCGAACAGCATGGGCACCGTAAGGTGGATGTTGCCGCGCCAGAGTGTGAGGACCCAGTTGTACACTTTGATCGCGGTGGGAATGGCGATGATCAATGTGGTGGTCGCAAAGAAGAAACCAAAAGCCGGGTTCATCGCGCTCACGTACATGTGATGAGCCCAGACAACAAAGCTGAGCCCGCCGATTGCAACAATGGCCCAGACCATCATGCGATAGCCGAATATATTCTTTCGCGCGTGTGTGGCCAGCACATCAGACACCATGCCAAAAGCCGGCAGTGCAACGATATAAACTTCTGGATGACCAAAAAACCAGAACAGATGCTGAAACAGAACCGGGCTGCCTCCAGAGTGGTCCAGGGTTTCACCCAGAGATACGATCGCCGGCATGAAAAAGCTGGTGCCGAGAAGTTTATCCAGCATCATCATGATAGCGCTGACCAGCAGGGCTGGAAACGCCAACAAACCCAGCACTGTTGCGGTGAATATTCCCCAGATGGTTAGCGGCATTCGCATCAGTGTCATGCCGCGGGTGCGTGCCTGTAACACCGTGGTGACGTAGTTGAGACCACCCATTGTAAAAGCGACGATAAATATTGCCAGAGACGCAAGCATCAGGATAATGCCCCAATCGTAACCCGGGGTGCCCGCAAGAATTGCCTGTGGCGGGTAGAGTGTCCAGCCGGCACCGGTTGGCCCACCCGGTACAAAAAAGCTGGCCAACAGGACAATTACCGCCAGTAAATATGTCCAGTAGCTCAGCATGTTGAGATAGGGGAAAACCATGTCACGGGCGCCGATCATCAGGGGTATCAGGTAGTTCCCAAAACCGCCGAGCAACAACGCAGTGAGCAGGTAGATCACCATGATCATGCCGTGCATGGTGACAAATTGGAGGTAGGAACTTGGGTCAATGAAATCGAATGTGTCTGGGAAGCCAAGCTGCAGGCGCATCAAACCTGAAAGTGCCAATGCCACAAGCCCGACAAATATAGCGGTTAAGCCATACTGAATTGCGATAACTTTATGATCCTGGCTCCAGATATACTTTGTTATAAACGTATCCGGATCATGCAACTCATCGATTTGGTCGGCTATTGCGACATGTTCCATGCTATGTCCTCGTTTCGCTTTATCTGCTTGCCTACATTGAGCAACTGACCTCGATGCGCTAGAGGCTGTTTAGGTAGGCTAGCAAGTCGTTAACCGCTTGCTCGTCCTGCAGTGTTCTGGCCATTAACACCATCTGGTGTCCAAATACGTCCGACTTGTGCGCGCCGCGAATACCCTGGCGAAAGTTGCCCAGTTGGCGCTTGAGGTACCAGTCGTCCTGTCCCGCAAGTCGCGGTGCATTCAACGCATAGTTACCCTGCGCTTCAGCTCCATGACAGGCGCCACAGGTGTTGTAATGTGCAGCACCGCGGGCCGAGTTGCCGGAGATTGTGCTCTGTGCCGGTTGCGCGTCCAGGGTGTCGATGTACGCGGTAACATTGCGAATAGCCGCGGTGTCAGCCAGCATGTTTGCCATCGGTGCCATTTGTTTGCCGTAGGTATCTTCTTCATGCGCCCCGCGGATACCCTTTTTGTAATAGTCGATTTGTCGTTCGATATACCAAGCTGGCAGGCCTGCCAGCCGCGGTGCATTCATCGCGGCGTTGCCCTGGCCATCCTGGCCGTGGCAGGACCCGCAAACTGCGTACAGTCCCTTGCCTTGTGTAGGATCTCCGGCCGCCAGTCCCTGCATGTCAGACCACGTAGCTTGTTGGCTTAGCCAGGCATCATAATCAGCCTGTTCGTCTACCACAACATAACCACGCATCGTGTAGTGGGCGATACCACAAAGCTCCATGCACAAAATGTCGAATTTCCCGGTACGGGTTGGTGTAAACCACAGGAAGCTGACCAGGCCGGGTACTAAATCCATTTTTACGCGAAATTGTGGAACCGCGAAATCGTGCAATACGTCCTTGGAGCGCAGCAGCACTTTAACGGGACGATCCAGCGGCAGGTGTAACTCGTTGCTGGAAACCAGCACATCGTCCAAACCATCGGCGTCGGTGGGGTTCATTCCAAAGGGATTGTCCGGGCCAATATAGCGGGCATCTACCGTTCCCAATATTCCGTCTTCGCCGGGAAGGCGAAAACTCCACTGCCACTGCTGGCCTACCACTTCTATTACATCGGCATCCTCAGGCGGGTTGACGAAGTCGGCCCACACTACCAGGCCTGGCGCCAACATGGCTGCCACACCAACAGCGGTAATCGCCGTGAGCCAGATTTCGAGCTTTTTATTTTCAGGTTCATAGTGGGCGCGGCGCGAAGCGCTGTATCTGTAGCGATATATGGTGTAGGCCATAAACAGGTTTACGGCGACAAACACAAAGCCTGTGATGTAAAAAGTGATGTCAATCGTGGTGTCGATCATATCCCAGTTGGAGGCAATGGGCGTGAACCACCAAGGGCTGATAAAGTGGAACGCTACCGTTCCCACTACTAACAGAACTAGCACAATCACTAACTTCATAACGCCTGCGCCCTTTTATTATTGGTTTTCTAGCTTAGTCGTTCGTGATCCTTGCCAGCTCGTTAGATACCGTTAGATGGTTTCAGGGTGCTACTTGGGTAAACCGCGTCCACTTGCGTTGTGCACCGACTACCCAGCCGGGTGTTGAGGCCCCTTCACCAGCGTCTTGCAGTTTCGGATGGTTGCGAATGACTGAATGCAGAATACTTTCCTGCTCGATTGGAATGTCCACAAATAGCACATGTTTGCCTTCGTGTAGCTGGTCCTGAAACCGGCGGAAATCTGTGTGGGGTTCCTGGATACCGATCAAGCCACCTTCCCATGTACAAAAGCCCAAAACGATGACGGAGAGAAAAATCGCCGGCACCCAGGTATAGGTTTCAGTCAGACCCGACATCCACGCCAACAACAAAATGGCTGCAGCGCCGATTGCACCGACAATTGCGCCAAGCTCGGTACCGTGAACAACATCTTTTTTGAGAACCGCTTCAACTTCGTGGAGGTGGTGAGTTTCAACACCGGCATCATCTTCACTGAGCACGTGGATTTGAGGGGTACTTACGCCCGCTCTCTCCAGGTCCTGCTCAACCATTTCCAGGTCATCCAGATCAGTGCTGATGTAGTAGTGGCGTTTCATAGAGCGTCCCCTTTTGGTCCAGAAAACCAAGTGAGCGGCAAACACCTTCTCGGATTTGCAGCGAACTCGTTTATCGCCGAACGGGGTACCGCCAAACGGAATATAGGTATCCAGAACCGACGTATGATTCGAGTATAGCACTGCGTTTTTTCGAATCTAGCTTGCTGTTATCGCTTACACCAAAACAACAGTTTTTTAGGGGTTTATGAGATATAAGGGGTACTCTTTTAGACTAAACAGGTATTAAAAAACGGTTAAAACCGCTGTTTTAGAAAAAAACGAGTGCATATCTCATGGCTATTTCACTTTCTAAGACTGTTTTCTTTCTAAAAACACTTTCTAAATACCATTTTTAAAATTGCTCTGTTGTCACACCGTAGCGCCGTTGATAATCGGAAAAACGCGCTCGTTCGGCCTCGAGGTTCAGCCCCGTATCAGCGAAACTGTACTTGTGTTTGCCGTGGCGCTCGCTCTCGTGACCAGCCTTTAGAAAACTCTCCATTGCGGCAAAACTATCTTCCTTCTTTACCAGTTCAAAAAAATCGTACACCTTGCGAATCATAACGACCGGATTTTTTCGAAATTCGGAAAATTGAATATCGATAATTCGCTCTGCAGGTATTAGGCCCGTTTCTCTGGCGGCGAGTGTTTTACTATTGCCATAGGCCATTAAATCGACATAGTCCTGCGCCACTTCGGGCAGCGAAATGTCATTTGAGCCAAGACTGCGCAGCGTCGCGGTTAAACTGGCAATAGACACCGCCACTTTTACCGGGTCCCGGTGTGTCTGGATGACTCTCGCGTCGGGGTATTGAGCAAGCATATCTTTTGCATTCCATAGATACTGCGGTGATTTTAATACCCAGGTATCACCTGGGCAACGCCACTGTAATAGTTGCAGCCAGCGGCGGTGGTTAGAAAATACTTCGGACATATCTTCATTAACCAACCAATTCTGATATTGTTTTACTCGAAACTGAACGTCAAAAATCATTGACGCAAAATCGTAGTTGAACAGCGAAACGCACTCCTGGGGTAGCTGCGCTCCCATGGGGTGCATGTGTCTGAAATCGGGTAGTAGTTTGTCTACACGAGCCAACTCTGCATCCACCTGTGCGATGCGTGGGTCTGTAGTATAAGTCGCCGTTTCCGGAGGAGGAAAAGGGTGCGCCAGTTCCCAGCTCATCGGTACTCTGAATTGACTGTCCAGGGCCATCAGTTCATGGAGACTGGTTGTGCCTGTTCTGGGCATGCCCAGAATAAAAATGGGCTGCTTGATTTCCTGTTGAGTAATCTCCGGATGCTGTTTGAATATGTCTACAAATTGCAGTCGATATTGCAGTAGTCGAAGGATTTCTTGCCTGGCAATGGTTCGCCCCAGGCCAGTGAGTTTTGCATCTTCATCCAGTGATTTACATAAGCGCTCCAGTGGGACGCGAAAATAGTCCGGGCCATAATCCACCAGCCCGGTTTTTTTGGACGCCAATAGCAATAGGGGTTCAGGGCGTAAGGAAATTGGGTCCAGGCCTGTTTTTTGTATAGCGGCAACGGCGCTATTGAATATTCGAAGCGCAAAAGGTAATTGGGCGCGGGCAAAACTCATTGTTTCTCCTTTGAGGTGGCCGGTTCTGTATGAAGTTATGGCCGTTCTCACCATGCCACCATCGAGGGTGGACCGCTAGTATCAGTGCGATAAATTCAAGTGTATTTGGAGTAGCTTAGATGACGAAGGTTTTGATTACAGGTGCCACTGGTTTTATTGGCAATCATGTTACCCGACTTTGTCTCGAGAAGGGCGACGAAGTGAGGGTTATGGTCATGCCTGGGGAGGACAGGTCTCCTCTGGATGGTATGAATGTGGAATTCGTAGAGGGAAACCTGCTTGACGCTGCCTCACTGCGGCGCGCGGTTGAGGGTGTAGAGGGGCTCTACCACCTGGCAGCCATGTTTGCGATCTGGACGAAAGACCCGGATCTGCACTACAAAATCAATGTACAGGGAGCCGAGGCCATGATGCGTGCTGCCATGGACGCCGGCGTAAAGAAAGTGGTTTTTACCAGCAGTATTGCTGCTATCGGTGTCGCTCAGCCCGGCGAGCGGGCCAACGAGGAGACGCGCTTCGATAGTTGGCCCTTTGCCAGTGAGTACATTTTGTCAAAGTATATAAGCCACCAAATGGTCAAGGGGCTGGTTGCTGAAGGCTTGCCGGCAACGATAGTGATGCCCGGTCTGCCCTTTGGACCCGGCGACAGAGCACCCACGCCTACGGGTACCATGATCCTGCGCACACTGGCGGGTAAAATGAAAAACTATTGGGAGGGCGGCGTGTGCGCCGTCGATGTGCGCGACGTAGCCGCTGGACACGTGCTGGCGATGGAAAAGGGCCGCATCGGTGAATCCTATCTGTTGGCCAATAAAGACGGCAATATGAGCAATAAGGATTTTCTGTCACTCATCGGGCGAGTGGCGGGGGTGCCCGACGTGGCGACCAAGGAGGTCTCGGTAAAAGTCATGCTGAGTGTGGCAAAGGTAGTAGAGTTCCTGTCGAAAATTACCGGTAAGGCGCCTATGACTACTTACAAAAACACGCTCTTTGTTACCAAATATTGTTATGTAGATCCCAGCAAAGCGATTGAAGAACTCGGTTTGCCGCAAACACCGATTGAAACAGCGGTGGCCGATTCGGTGCAGTGGTTTCGCGAAAATGGCTATGGCTAGCGCGCTGCTGTAATTTTCCACAAAGGCCAGCGGCTGCACTTTTCTGAGGTGTAAAACGCGGTACAATCCCTCCAATTATAATATTACAGGGGTTGGGGATCTTGTCAGATTATGGGGCCTTGAGCCTTGTGCCTACGGTTGTAGTGCTGGGTCTGGCTATCTGGAGCCACCGCACCATAGAATCCGTTCTCGCCGGTGCCATAGTCGCCTTTCTGATCACTTCCCAGGGTAATTTTCTCAGCGCACTATCTGACGCAGCTTTGGCGGTTATGCAAGATGAAAATACCGGCTGGGTACTGTTGGTATGTGGCCTGTACGGCTCTTTTATCGCCTTGTTGGTTAAGGGTGGTGGCGCACAAGCTTTTGGTGATCTGGTTACCCGTTATGTAAAAGGCAAGCGGGGAAGCCTGATGTGGACATGGGCACTGGGGCTGGTTATTTTCCTGGATGACTACCTCAACTCACTGACGGTGAGCTCTTCCATGAAGAATGTCACCGATAAATATCGCACCTCTCGAGAAATGCTTGCGTATGTTGTGGATTCAACTGCAGCCCCGATATGCCTGATTATTCCTATTTCAACCTGGGCGGTTTATTTCGCAGGGCTGATGGAAAAAAATGGCGTAGCGCCCAAGGGTGAGGGTATCGATGTTTTTATTCAGGCGATACCGTATATGTTTTATCCCTGGGTAGCGGTGCTCCTTGTTCCGCTGGTTATTTTGGGTATTGTTCCCCTGGTGGGTCGCATGAAGTCGGCGGAGTTGCGAGCTGAATCTACAGGTCAGGTTATTCCGCCTGGTTCCGAGAATATTCAAATGGACGACACCTATGAAGGCGGTAGCGGTGAGCCGGGCAATCTTTCGCTGTTTTTTTTGCCTATCGCCGCACTCATATTCTTCACTGTATGGTTTGATATCGATGTTTTGATGGGGGTTATGGCCGGGATACTCATTACCCTGGTGCAGTACTTTGCCAAGGGTGTGCTCAAACCCACAGAAATGTTTGATACGCTGCTGGATGGCCTTAAGGTTATGGTGCCGGTTCTGACTATTCTGGTTTCTGTCTTCATTTTCATCGAGGCCAATAATGCGCTTGGTATGACAGACTATGTGATCAGGACGGTAGCACCCTATATGAGTGCGCAATCCCTGCCGGTTCTGACCTTTATTACCATGGCATTTATTTCTTTCACTACAGGTTCTAACTGGGGGGTGTTCGCAATTGCGATTCCGGTCGTTTTTCCTCTGGCTCAGGAAGTTGGCGTCAGTGTTCCGTTGATGGCCGGCGCATTATTCTCAGCCAGTGGCTTTGGCAGCCAGGCCTGTTTTTATAGTGACTCTACGGTGTTGACGGCGCAGGGTGCTGGCTGTGCGCCCTATGAGCACGCAATCACTCAGTTGCCTTATGCTCTGCTCGCCGCGGCAATTTCGGCAGCTGGCTTTCTTTTGATCGCGCTGTAAGTAAAGGTCTGCCGGTGTCACTGTCTCTTAATAGCCCCAAACTGAATGTTTTGATTTTCGCGGCATTGTTTTTGCTCGCTGTGCTCCCGCGTCTCTATAGTGCACAGACTGTGGGGTGGAACTGGGATTATTCGGGCAGCTTTACACTGATAAATTTTGACGAGGGCGGTTCATGTCGCGCAGCGCTCAACGGCTTTGATTATTCGACGTTTGTAGGTCGCCAGACCATCGCGATCAACGAGGCGCTGGGCAACACTGTATCTGCCGGCACGCGTGGTAATGCACGCGCCGCGAAAGATTATTGCCACAGCGCTGAGCATATACAGGTTGCGCGCGCATATTCGGCGATAACCGGTTCACTGACGGTGATTTTGATTGGAATCGTGGGTGTGCTCATGTATCCAGCAAAGCCGCAGATTGGTTGGACCGCGGCAGCTGTGCTGGCGCTTTCGGGTTTTCATGTCAGCGAATCTCATTCGGGAACCGTGGATGCGCCCTCAGTTTTTTTCATCTATGCATTTCTTGCTCTGATGGTTTTTGCTGTTAGCGGTAAAAAACCACTGGCGTTGCGCTTTAGTCCGGTCTTGATGGTGTTTGCCATATGGTCCAAGTACTGGGTTTTTGCGGGCGCTGCTTACCTTGCGCTGGTCTCTGAACGAATCTGGCATCGTTATATGGGCAGCCTGAGTGCCGGGCGCATTACGCTGTTGCTACTCGGCACAGTGATTTTGTTTGCCCTGACAAGCAACGCAGAGTTCCAGTCTTTGAATCTGTATCCGGTGTTGGCGTTGTATTATTTGCTAGTACCCTGGCGGCAAGTGAATAGGGCGTTGGCCCTGGTGTTTTTCCTGATGCCGGCAATAGCGTACTGGTTGCTGCAATGGGATTTCATTGCAGCATATACGACCGGAGGAATGAGCGGCAGGTTTGGCGCGGGCTATGCGGCCATTGGCTGGCAGAAATGGCTTCGCAACCCTGTGAATGTGATCACAGTGCTGATTGTCGGTTTGGGATTGCCCGCCTGTCTATTTCTGCCCAAGGGTTTTTGGGTGATATTTGGCGAGCGGCGGAATGTTCGCGCCTGGCTGTGTTTTTTACCGGTATTGTTGTTTTTCCTCTTTATGTTTTTTATCTCCCCTGTGACCTACTACCGACATTACCTGGCACTGATTCCCGCGGCCGCGCTGGTCGTATCGATCGGACTGTGGTCTAGCATATGGTCGAGTCGGCGCTGGTTTCTTGTATTGTTCTTTATTTGGCCTGCCGCGCTAATGCTCGATATGGAGCAGGATTTCCACGGCGATCCCCGAATAGAGCTCAGGCAATGGTATACCCAGCACGAGGATGATCGGGTGTTCGCCAGCTATTACGTCAGCCCCCCACCGGGTGCGAGGTCAAATACGCATTTTTTCAAGCCCGAGTATGCCTTTGGAGATGCGCAGGACCTCAGGCAGGCCCACTACCTGATACTGAGTGAAAACTGGTATGACACGGCATTTGCCAATGAGCTGAACGGTCCTTATCTTGGCGCGGATAATCGTTTGATAAAAACCACCCCAGAGTATGCGCGTTTTTACAGGCAGACGTTATCGGGCGAATATCCCTACCTGGAGTTGGAGCGGGCGATAGATATCGAAAACTTCATGCCCGAACTGGTTTTGCACAAATGGCTATATGGTACGTTTCAGCTATTTGTGGGCGATTTAAAGATATACCGTGTTATCCGTGCGGAGTTTGACTAACAGGCCATGGCAAATCATCAAAAACTACTGCGATTTTGTGTCGTGGGTATTGCTACAGCACTTCTGCAGTCGAGCCTGTTGTTTGCGGGCGTGGAGCTTGCTGGCATGGACCCTACCATTACCAGCAGTGTTGCCTTTGTTATTGTGGTCATTTTTAATTATCTGATGCACTACAACTGGACATTCGACGAGAGCGCCCCGCATACTCAGACGCTTGCGCGTTACCTGTTTATGATTTCCTGCGGTTTTTTGATAAACGCAACGGTTATGTACGCTGGTGTGAATTACACAGCTGTGAATTACATGCTTGTTCAGGCGGTCGCGTTCTTGATGGTTATTTCGTGGAATTTTTCTGTGGCCCTGCTGTGGGTTTTTCGATCGCAATGATGTGCTCTAACAGGATGTGGTAAATGTCGGATTTTCTCTCTGTGGTAGTGCCCGCTTATAATGAAATCCAGGTATTGCCTGAATTCCATCGCCGTATCAGCGAAGTGATGCGCGTCACCCAAGCCGATTACGAAATCATTTATGTTGATGACGGCAGTACTGACGGCACGGCTGCGGCGCTGGGATCGCTGCGCGAACAAGATGGCGCCATTGCCATCATTGAATTGAGTCGTAATTTTGGTAAGGAAGTGGCGATTACGGCTGGGCTGGACCACGCGAGCGGTGATGCCGTTATTATCATTGACGCGGACTTGCAGGACCCACCGGAAGTTATTCATGACTTTTTGGTTGAATGGCGCAATGGCTACGATGTGGTTTCTGGCAGACGAACAATTCGAGAGGGCGAGTCCCTGTTGAAAATCACTACGGCTAAATGGTTTTATCGCGTAATCAATCGGCTGAGCGATGTTGAAATTCCACGCGATACTGGAGACTTTCGGTTGATGAGTCGCAGGGCGGTAGAGGCTTTAAAAACGCTGCGCGAGACCCATCGCTATATGAAGGGTCTGTACGCCTGGATCGGTTTTCCACATACGCAGGTGAGCTATCTGCGTAACGCTAGAGCGGCCGGTACCACCAAGTGGAATTACTGGCGACTTTGGAACTTCGCTCTGGAGGGCATTACTTCGTTTTCGGATGTGCCACTAAAAATGGCCACCTATCTCGGCGTTCTCACCTCCGGTGCTGCCTTTCTCTACGGTGTATTTTTTCTTGTGCGAACGCTGCTATTTGGTAATCCGGTACCCGGTTACCCCTCGCTGATTCTCATTATTCTTTTTCTCGGCGGTATTCAGCTGATTTGCCTCGGCATAATTGGAGAATACCTGGCCAGGACTTATAACGAGAGCAAGTCCAGGGCGCTGTATTTTGTTAAAGGGTTTCATCCTCGGCAAAATCGCGATGTCTAAACCCATTTGGCTCGCTGCCGGGGCGATGCTGTTTCTCTCCTTTGGTTACACCGAGATGCAAGGTTCTGATCTGTGGTGGCACCTCGCGGCTGGCAGAGAAATCCTGCAGACCAAAACCCTGTGGATGACAGACGACTGGTCTTTTTCGGCACACGGCGGAGTGTGGCTGAATCACGAGTGGCTGTCCGATATTATTTTTTACGGCTGGGCGTCTGCCTTTGGCGTAAAATCCCTGGTGTACTGGAAGTGGTTGGTAGTGGTGTCTACCTTCATTGTTTTGCAGCAGGTGCTGTATCGCCAAAGCAGTAGTGCGCTTGCCAGTTTTTTGTGTGCTGCCATTGCAATTGCCGTGGCAGCGCCCTTTATAGATGTGCGGCCTCACCTCTATACCCTGCTAAATTTCAGCATACTGTTATTGCTATTGCTTAATAGAACCAGCGCAACCTGGATAGTGGCCGGGCTGTTTGTCATCTGGGTAAATCTTCACGGTGGTTTTTTCTTCGGCATTATGGCGCTGGGGGTTCTGCTTTTTCCCTGGCGGGATATCACGCTGGATAACTTCAAGGCTGCATTTATTGTCGGCTTTATCTGTGTGCTGGCCTGTCTGCTTAACCCTTCGGGTGTGAAAGCATTTTTGTACCCGCTAACCTACGCATTTGATACAAGCTCACCCTTTAAAGGGCTGGGTGAATGGCATCCGCCGTTTAAACCCGGTGGAATTCAGTCGCCGTATTTCATCTGGGTATTGATCGCGGCTCCTTTGGTAGCGCTGGCATATGCCATTCCCGCGGTAAGGCGTTCTGTGAACGTGCCCTGGGAGGGGATTGTATTGAGTGGCCTGACTCTGGCGATGGCAGTCACAAGTCGCCGTTTCATTCCCATATTCGCCATGTCATTTGCCGTTATGCTGGCGCCTCTTATGGGCCTGGTTTTGTCCAAATTGCGGGCGCAGAAATTTGATGCGGCGTTTGCTGTTGGGGCTTTGTGTTTTGCGCTGTATAGAATGCTGCCGTACCCGCTCGCCGCTCCGCCGGCCTACCACTACCTCACGGCAGAGTATACCTATCCTATCGATACCATCGATTTTATGAAGGCCAACCATCTCAAAGGCAATGTGTATGCCTTGTATAACTGGGGGGGATACATCCATTGGCGTACAGACGGTGATCTGAAGGTTTATATCGACGGTCGTGCCGATACCATTTATGGCGCCGAAACCTATCTGGATTACGTGGCGATGCTGACGCACCAGCCAGATTGGATCGAGCGTATAGAGCGCTCTGGCGCGGATTATTTTCTCTGGCCTCTCAAGGGGTATGGCGGTACAACCAAAGGCCCGGAGCTCATTAAAACCGGGCGTTGGACTTTCATTTATCAGGATTCTGTATCCTTCTTGTTGGCGCGATCGTCGCTAGCGGGCCTGGAGAAGTTACATCCAGGGCCCGACACGCCCTATCGCTATTTAGGGGATGCAAGGATGCATGCGCTGCAAGGTGATTTCGCCAAAGCCAGTGAGTGGGCTGCAATGGCACACCGGGAAATCCCCTACCAGAAAGAGGCCTGTAATTTGCTCGCGGTCTCCTATAGAAATCTGGGTATGAATGCCGCGGCGGACAAGGTATCCGGGGAGTGCAGGAGCTATTTTCCGTCCAGCCAGCTAAGACGCTGAATACTCCGCATATCCGCTGTGGGCAGATGTTGTCTTTTTATGCGTTTCAGCGGTTGAGCAATGCCTTACATCTGCTTATAATGCGCCTCCTTTAGGACTAT
>JBALVT010000139.1:0-11624 GCA_036961345.1 Halioglobus sp. | reverse complement strand
CTGGCCGATTTGTCCATGACTTCAACCCTGGATACCAGCTTGAAACTCGGTGCAGGCGTGCTGCGCAAAGTCGACAATATTGCTGTATTGCACAAGGATCGCGTTGAACAGGCGGGCTTTGCGGTGTTGAAATCACCGGATATCCCCTCCATTTTGGTAGAGACCGGTTTTATCTCCAACCCGGGTGAGGCGCGCAAGCTATCCACACGCAGTTACCAGAAACAAATGGCGCGGGCAATTCATAGCGGTATTAAAACCTGGTTTGTTGAGCATCCACCCTCGGGTACTTTAGTGGCCTGGAATAAACTGCAGGGCGGGCACCAGTACACAATCGCCCGGGGTGATACACTGTCGGGTATCGCCCAGCGCTTCAGTATTTCTGTGTCAGATCTTCAGTCTCACAATGGCTTGAATGGTACGCGGATTAAAGTAGGGCAAAAACTGAACATTCCGACAACCTGAATAATCGGCCGTCCATGTCTCGAATACATCTCCTGAGTCCCAGGCTGGCGAACCAGATCGCCGCCGGTGAAGTGGTTGAGCGCCCTGCCTCTGTTGCCAAGGAAGTGCTCGAAAATTCTCTGGATGCCGGTGCCACCCGCGTGGATGTTGATATTGAAGCCGGTGGCAGTAAATTGATTCGCATACGCGATAACGGCCTGGGCATTGCACCTGAAGATTTGCCCCTGGCCTTGGCCAGGCACGCCACCTCCAAGATTACCTCCCTGGAAGACCTTGAACAGGTGCGCAGTCTGGGTTTTCGCGGTGAGGCACTCGCCAGTATCGGCTCGGTCTCGCGTTTGCGCCTCACCTCTAACGCCAATCCGGATTCCAGTGAGGGCAGTTCGGCTTTCTGCGAGGGCCGCGACATGGAGGTGCAGATAAAACCTGCACCTCATCCCCGTGGTACCACTGTTGAAGTGCGCGATCTCTTTTTCAATACACCGGCCAGGCGTAAATTTCTGCGTACTGAAAAAACCGAGTTTAATCACCTCGAAGAGGTTGTGAAGCGCCTTGCCCTGTCCCGCTACGATGTGGGTTTTAGTCTGCGCCACAACCAGAAGGTTGTTCACAATCTCAAGCCCGGGGTCAGTCAGCTTGAAAAGCAGCGTCGGGTCGCGACCGTGTGTGGCCCGGCCTTTATGGAGCAGGCGCTTTATATAGAAACCGAGGTGCCAGGTTACAAACTCTGGGGCTGGGTGGGTTTGCCAACGTTTTCACGCAGTCAGGCCGATTTGCAGTACTTTTTTGTCAACGGGCGGGTAATTCGCGACAGGTTGGTCGCGCACGCGGTCAAACAAGCCTATCGCGATGTGCTGTACCACGGTCGCCATCCTGCATTTGTGTTGTATTTGGAAGTGGAGCCGGCAACTGTAGACGTCAATGTGCACCCGACCAAACACGAGGTACGTTTTCGCGACGGGCGCGCCGTACACGGTTTTATTTTCAGTTCATTGCATCGGTCGTTGGCGGATGTCCGCCCCCAGGATTCCGTGGCTGGGATGCCGGCCGCGGGAATTTCTGCAGGTGACGGGCTAGTGATTAATCCTGACACCGGTGAGGTTAGCCAGGAACAGCTGGCTTGGGGAGCACCCGTGTCGGGCACTCCGGTGGCCGGCACTCCGGTGGCCGGCACCCCGGTGGCCACATCGGCTGGCGGTTTTGGCCGATATAGTGGACAACAAGTTGCGCCAGGGCGCGCAATGGAACAGGTGCACAGCTATGGTGCGCTGCATACTGCCTCCCAGAGCATGCCCGAGCAATCTGCCGCTGAAGACGTTCCTCCACTGGGTTACGCGCTGGCGCAGCTTATGGGTATCTACATTCTCTCGGAGAATGCCCATGGCCTGGTGCTGGTAGACATGCACGCCGCCCATGAACGTGTCACCTATGAACGCTTGAAGCTGGCTCGTGACGAAGAGGGTATTCGCAGCCAGCCGCTGCTGGTTCCTCAGGCTGTCGCCGTTAGCCAGCGCGAGGTAGAGATAGCGGGTGAGCATACCGCCTTGTTCCAGAAATTGGGCATGGAGATTTCGGTGGGCGGAGAGGAATCTTTGCTTATTCGCCAGATCCCCGTCAGTTTGCGTGATTCCAATGTTGAACAGCTGTTGCGTGATGTGCTCTCGGACCTGATTGAATACGGTAGCTCCGATCGGATCGAAGCGCATATGGACGAAATTCTTTCCACCATGGCCTGCCACGGTTCTGTCCGGGCTAATCGGCGCCTGACGCTGCCGGAGATGAATGCGCTGCTGCGCGACATGGAAGAGACCGAGCGCAGTGGTCAGTGTAACCACGGGCGGCCCACCTGGACGCAAATGAGCCTGGACGAACTGGACAAGTTGTTCCTGCGCGGGCGCTGATATGGCAGCCAAGCCGCCACTGATTTGCCTGATGGGCCCAACGGCCTCCGGCAAAACAGACCTGGCCATCGATATCGCCAAACACATGAACTGCGAACTGATCAGCGTCGATTCGGCGCTGGTTTATCGCGGTTTGGATATCGGTAGCGCCAAGCCGGATTATCCGCACCATCTGGTAGACATTCGCGACCCGGTGGACGTTTATTCTGCCGCTGATTTTATGGCCGATGCCAATCGCCTGGCCGATGACATCACTGCCCGGGGCAAAGTGCCCTTGCTGGTGGGCGGCACTATGTTGTACTTCAAGGCCTTTCTTGAAGGTTTGTCTCCCATGCCACCCGCCGATGCGGATATTCGCGCGGCGATTGAGACCCAGGCCGCAGCCCAGGGTTGGAATGCCATTCACGCCCAGCTGGCTGAGGTAGACCCGGCCGCTGCCCAGAGAATTCACCCCAATCATTCTCAGCGTTTGAGCCGGGCGCTGGAGATTTACCGTGCCACCGGTATTTCATTAACGCAGTGGCAGAGCCGTGAGAGTGACCAGCCGTTGCCGCAGGATCGATTCAATGTGCTGCAATTGGCTATTTGCCCTGTGGAGCGATCCGAGTTGCATCGCCGTATTGCCCTGCGTTACCAGGGCATGATGTCCAGTGGCTTCCTGGCTGAAGTTGCAGCGCTCAGGGCGCGGGGTGATCTGCATACCGACTTGCCGGCCATTCGTGCCGTGGGGTATCGCCAGATGTGGTCTCATCTGGAGGGTGAGCTGAGCCTTGAAGAGGCCGTAGAACGGGGCGTAGCGGCAACCCGGCAGCTGGCCAAACGTCAGTTAACCTGGCTGCGGAAATGGCCCGATCTGCAGTGGATTTATACAGATAATGTGGGGAACGTCGTGAAAAGTTCGCTGTCTGAGTATGACAGCGACTCACCCGGCGGGAAATCTGCCACGCTGGCCTTGAAATGGCTGGCCCAAGCCACCATATAGTTAGATGTGCACTGTGCTGTAGTTCTTTTGAGAGCTGTACTAGACTGTACACAAGGCCCGTAGTTTCGAGTTTGTTTAGAGGTCGATTTTTCCACTTATTTATTGATGGCTCCCTATTGAGCCGACCAAGGAGAGAACCATGTCTAAAGGGCATACACTACAAGACCCTTATTTGAATATTTTACGTAAGGAACGCGTTCCAGTTTCGATTTACCTGGTAAACGGCATCAAATTGCAGGGCCAGATCGAGTCTTTTGATCAATTCGTTGTGCTATTAAAAAATACCGTAAGCCAGATGGTATATAAGCACGCCATTTCCACCGTTGTGCCTTCTCGAGTCGTGCGGATGCCTATGCAAAATCCGCCCGAAGATGAGGACGAAAGCTAATACGCTTCCCAGCAATCCATTTCCGGGAGATTGTTTTATCCTGACTCCCGGTGTTGGCCTGCCAAGCTCTAGAGGTACTTTTGTTTTTTGATCGCCCCGAATCGGGAGAACGTGCGGTACTTGTTCACCTGAATCTTGCCAGTGAATCCGAGCGCGAAGATCCCCGTGAATTTGAAGAGCTCGTCCTGTCCGCAGGAGGAGACCCGGTTGCGTTTTTGGAAGGGTCGCGTTCGGCGCCCCATCCCCGCACTTTCGTGGGCAGTGGCAAACTACAGGAAATTAAGGACGAGGTAGAGCTGCACGAAGCCGAAGTTGTTATGTTTAACCACCAGTTGTCGGCCAGTCAGGAGCGCAACCTGGAAGAGGTGTTGTGTTGCCGGGTGATCGATCGCACCGGACTTATTCTCGATATTTTTGCCCAGCGCGCCCGTACTCACGAGGGCAAGCTACAGGTAGAGCTTGCGCAGCTGGAGCATATAGCCTCTCGCCTGGTGCGCGGCTGGACCCACCTGGAGCGTCAAAAAGGGGGTATTGGTTTGCGTGGCCCCGGCGAAACGCAATTGGAAACTGACCGCCGCCTGTTGGGCGCCAGAATCAAAACCCTCACCGCCAAGCTGGCAAAAGTGCGCAAGCAGCGGGATCAGGGCCGACGTGCCCGGCGGCGCGCGGAGATACCCACAGTGTCACTGGTGGGATATACCAATGCCGGAAAATCAACGCTGTTCAATCGGATGACCGATTCAGATGTGTTTGTAGCCGACCAGTTATTTGCCACCCTGGACCCAACCCTGCGGCGTATCGAGCTGGAAGAGGTGGGCCCGGTTATACTGGCTGATACGGTAGGTTTTATTGCCCATTTACCACACAAATTGGTTGAGGCGTTTAAAGCGACACTGGAAGAAACCCTGAACGCAGACCTACTGCTGCATATTATCGACGCTGCCACTGAAGATCGCGGCAATAATATTCATGAGGTACAGGCGGTCCTGGCGGAAATTGGCGCCGAGGATATTCCTCAGCTGCAAGTTTACAATAAATTAGATCTGCTACAGATCGAACCGCGTATAGACAGGGACGAAAACGGCAAGCCTCAACGGGTTTGGTTAAGCGCTGCGACCGGCGCTGGCATTGACCTATTGATGCAGGCAATCGGCGAATTGGTCGGTGAAGATATGATGTCGGCGGAACTGGATTTGTCCCCCAGCCACGGTCGTTTGCGCGCTACCCTTTACAATATGGGTGCCGTTATCCACGAAGAGCACGGTGAGGATGGTATAGCCAGGGTGAGCGTGCGCTTGCCCCGGGCTGACTGGAATCGGCTGGTAGCCCAGCAACAACTCGATCCAAGTATCACCCGCAGCATGGCAGCGGGCTAAAAATTTGATAGACTGCGTCCACTTTTTAATTAGGAGTTAACTATGGCCTGGAATGAACCGGGTGGCGGTAACAATAAGCCCAAAGATCCATGGGGTGGCGGCGGCGATCAACAAGGCCCGCCCGATCTCGATGAAGCGTTAAAAAAGCTGCAGGAAAAACTCGGCGGCATTTTTGGCGGCGGTGGAGGAGGCAGTGGCGGTTCCAACATGCCAGGTCTGTCCGGCGCGATGTTGGTGGTTCTCGTCACCGGTGCACTGCTTGTGTGGGCCTTCATGGGCTTTTACCAGGTAGATCAGCAGGAGCGGGCCGTGGTGCTGCGCTTTGGTAAGTACCTTGAAACGGTGCAGCCTGGTCTGGAGTGGAACCCCGCGTTTATTGACGAGGTAATTAAGGTCAACACGACCAAGGTTCGCTCGGCCAGCTTCCGTGAAATCATGCTGACTCAGGATGAGAACATTGTTGAGGTTAATCTCTCGGTGCAATACATCATTGATGATTCAGAGAAATTTGTGTTGCGAGTGCGTGATCCCGAGCGTTCATTGCAGCACGCTACCCAGAGTGCACTTCGTCACGTAGTAGGTGGAACCGATATGGATCTGGTGCTCACCGAAGGTAGGGCGCAAATTGCCATCGAGGTTCAGCAGCGCCTGCAGGACTACCTCGATGTCTATGAAACAGGTATTCGGGTCTCGAAGGTTAACGTTGATGATTCACAGCCCCCGAGTCAGGTTCAGGCGGCGTTTGATGACGTTATTAAAGCCCGGGAAGACGAGGAGCGTGTGAAAAACGAAGCGCAGGCCTATGCCAACGGCATCATCCCGGAAGCACGTGGACAGGCTCAGCGTCAGTTTGAAGAAGCCGGCGCCTACAAGGAACAGGTGTTGGCCCAGGCTGAAGGTGAGGCCAGCCGCTTTAACAAGCTATTGGCTGAATACGAAAAGGCACCAGAGGTTACGCGTGAGCGTCTGTATCTGGATGCGCTGCAAGTTGTTTACAGCAATGCCAATAAGGTGATGGTTGATGTCGAAGGTGGCAACAACATGATGTATTTACCGCTGGACAAGTTGGCCGAAAAGTCTTCCTCCAGTGGAGCCGGTGCAGTGCGGGTAGACAGCTCGAATATTCGTGAGCTGACCAATGCCGTCACCGAACAGTTGCGACGCGACGCCGCCGCATCCGGTAGTCGTAGTAGGGGAGCGCGTTAAAATGTCTGGACGTAATGTAAGTATTATTCTGTTTTTTGTGGTGGCTTTGTTTATCGCCAATAACTCGCTTTACATCATGAAGGAGACAGAGCGCGGTGTGTTATTGCGCTTTGGTGAGGTGGTTAACCCCGATATATCACCGGGATTGCACTTTAAGGTCCCCTTTGTGAACAATGTACGCAAATTCGACGGCCGTATCCTCACAGTGGATGCCCAGCCCGAACGTTTCCTTACCCAGGAAAAGAAAGCGGTTATCGTTGATTCCTACGCCAAGTTTCGCGTGGCAGATACCACCAAGTTCTATACCGCTACCAACGGTGAAGAATCTCGGGCCATGGGCCTGTTGGCGCAGCGTATTAACAACGGCCTGCGTAACCAGATGGGTGTGCGTACTATCCAGGAAGTGGTGTCGGGAGAGCGTGATCAGCTAATGACCGACCTGACCATTGAACTCAACAAAATGGCCCAGGAAGAATTGGGTGTTGTGGTCGTGGATGTGCGAGTGAAACAGATAGACCTGCCACCCGATGTATCGGAATCGGTTTATCAGCGCATGAATGCCGAGCGTGAAAAAGAAGCCCGCGAGCACCGCTCACAGGGTCAGGAGCTTGCCGAAGGTATTCGCGCCGCCGCTGATCGTGAAGTAACGGTGCTTAAGGCCAATGCCTATCGCGAGGCTGAACTGGTGCGTGGTGAAGGTGATGCTGAAGCGACTCGTGTTTACGCGGACGCATTCAATCAGGACCGCGAGTTCTATGCTTTTACGCGTAGCCTCAGAGCCTATCAGGATGCCTTCCAGGGCAGTGGTGACATTATGCTCATCCAGCCTGACAGCGATTTCTTCAAGTACCTGAAAGACCCCACGGGCGGTAAATAACCCCCTGAGGCTGCTGCCGCCGGACCTCAGTCCGGCGTCTTGGCGGCCGCTTTGGCTGACGCCGCACTCCTGATCCAGGGTTTGCCCTTTTTTACGTCACTTGGTAGGCGTTGCAATGCGATGTTTGCTTCTTCGCGCGTCGCAAATGGCCCCATCAGGGCGATGTGCCAATTTACACCCTGGTTTGTGCCTATGATGACGCGGGTTTTTGGGCTCACACTGGCCAGGTGATTGCCGATGTGTTCTTCCACGGCCTGTTTGTTCGATGATCCGATAATTTGTATCAGCAGGGCTTCGTCGGGCAATCGCATGAGCCAGCTGTAGGGGATTTCCCGGCTGCCAATTTTTGCGGCCTGACCCTGGCCCTGAAACGCCAGCGAGAGGTCTTCGCGTGAGGCGCGACCGTCTTTTTGCATCAGCAGCAAATTGTATTGAGCGGTTTCCGAGCCCTGCTTGGCGGCCATGCTATACCATTTCACAGCCTCTTTATCGTCTGCCTGAACACCTGTGCCTAAACGATACATCTGGCCGAGGTTGAGTTGTGCGGTGGAGTCTCCCGCAAGTGCCAGGGCACGCCATATGGATGCCGCACCGGCAAAATCGCCACGCTCAAAAGCCTCATGGCCACGCTCAAGCGCAGGCACTGCGAAGGCTCCTTGAGCGAGCAAGAGCAGCAAAATGGCAAATAGGGGGTTGCGGGCAGCAACAAACACGCGATTGTTCCTCACATTGGCTTCAACTCAGGCTCACCTTACCCGAATCCAAAATCCCTGCAATAGCACCTTGCGCGCTATGACGGTGCCTCCCTACTGTGATAGAATTCTTTAACCGTGGGATTCGGCGTTTGGTATCAAGCGTTCGAGCTCGCGGTTTTTTTATGTTTAGTCCGGATTGGCCGCCATTTGTCAGTTCGCAGCGGAGCAACAGGATGGATTTTTGGCAGGTAATGCCCGTTGCCATCGCATTGGTATTTGTTATCGAAGGCTTGATCCCCTTCATCAGCCCCGGGCGCTGGCGCAATATGCTGGCGGTGGTAGGCGAGATGGAAGATCGTGTTATTCGTAACATAGGCCTGGGCAGCATGCTGTTTGGGCTGCTGCTTCTTTATTGGGTTAACTAGGACTCGTTCGTACCATGACCACTGTGGATCGTTGGCAACTGCCCGATGGGGTAGAAGAAGTTCTGCCCGCAAGGGCTGCCGCCGTTGAGCAACTGCGCCGGCAACTTCTGGACTTATATCGCAGCTGGGGTTATCAGCTGGTGATTCCTCCGTTGATGGAATTCACCGAATCCCTGCTGATTGGCCTGGGTGCCGACATCGATCTGCTCACCTTCAAAATGACCGACCAGTTAACCGGCCGCACGCTGGGTATTCGCGCCGACATAACACCCCAGGTGGCACGCATTGATGCTCACTCCCTGGCAGAAGAGGGTGTTACTCGCCTTTGTTATGCCGGCAGCACCCTGCACACTCGGCCCAAATCGTTACTGGCGAGTCGATCACCTATTCAGCTTGGCGCCGAACTCTACGGCGACAACAGCCTGGCTGCGGATGTCGAAATCATTCGCCTGATGCTGGAAACACTCACCACCGCTGGTTTGCACACCCTTTCCCTGGATCTTGGGCACACGGGCGTTTACGAAGCCGTGCTTGGGGCTGCGAACTTGAGCGAGTCTCGCGAAACCATTGTTTTTGACGCCCTGCAGCGTAAATCCCTGCCCGATCTTGAATTGGCGCTGGCTGAAGTGCCTGCCGATGCGGCATCGTTGATAACAGCGCTGGCGACTTTACACGGTGGTGAACAGGTGCTGGCCGATGCCAGGGCGCTGTTCGCTGAGAAGGCGCCCGACGTGCTTCCTGCGCTGGACATACTGCAGGAAGTTGCCGACTCTATTTGTCGCTGGTGGCCCGATATCGATGTTTATTTTGATCTGGCCGAGCTGCGTGGCTACCACTATCACACCGGTATTGTATTTGCCGCCTATGTGCCCGGTCACGGCCAGGCACTGGCGAATGGCGGCCGTTATAACGACGTGGGCGAAGTGTTTGGTCGCGCCAGGCCCGCGACGGGTTTCGCCACAGATTTAAAAGCTTTATTGGGCCTGATGCCTGTGCAGGAACTTGCGCAAGGGCTCACGCTCTCGGCCATTGCTATGCCGAATAGCGATGACCCGGCATTGCACAGCAAGGCCAAAGAATTGCGGGCAGCCGGTGAAGTTGTCATCAGCTGCCTGTCCACCGAGGTAGATCCCCGTTGTAACCGCCAGCTTGTACAAGAGCAGGGCGAGTGGGTTCTAAAACCTCTTTCCTCTTAATGCAACGTAACACGAGTTAAAACGCAATGAGCAAGAATGTTGTGGTCCTGGGCACCCAGTGGGGCGATGAGGGCAAAGGTAAAATTGTCGATCTGTTAACGGATCAGGCCAGCGCCGTTGTGCGTTTTCAGGGCGGCCACAATGCCGGCCATACTCTGGTCATTGACGGCGAGAAAACCGTTTTACACCTGATTCCCTCGGGCATATTACGCGAAGGTGTGCAGTGTTTAATCGGCAATGGTGTAGTGCTTTCTCCAGAAGCGCTGCTCAAGGAAATGGCCGGTCTGGAAGCTAAAGGCGTGCCAGTGCGCGAGCGTTTGCGACTCTCTCCGGCCTGTCCGCTGATTCTGCCCTACCACGTGGCCCTTGATCAGGCCCGTGAAGCCAAGCGTGGCGATGCAAAAATCGGTACAACTGGCCGTGGTATTGGCCCGGCGTATGAAGATAAAGCTGCGCGGCGTGGTTTGCGCCTGGGTGATCTCAAGGACAAACATCGATTTGCCCGCAAGCTGAAAGACGTGATGGAATATCACAATTTTTCCCTAAAAAATTATTACCTCGTAGAGCCACTGGACTACGACAAAGTGCTGGCCGATACCCTGGCAATGGCCGAACAGCTAATGCCAATGGTGACGGATGTGACCGCCACCCTGCACGAATACCGGGCAAATGAGCAAAGCATTATGTTTGAAGGTGCTCAGGGTTCGCTGTTGGATATTGACCACGGAACCTATCCCTTTGTGACCAGTTCCAACACCACCGCAGGTGGTACAGCCACCGGCTCAGGTTTTGGCCCCCTGTATCTCGACTATGTCCTGGGCATTACCAAGGCCTACACCACTCGCGTGGGTAGCGGCCCATTTCCAACGGAGCTGTTTGACGATGTAGGCGCGCACCTTGCTGAAAAAGGCCACGAATTTGGCGCCACCACTGGCCGTCCCCGCCGCTGCGGCTGGTTTGATGCCGTGGCGCTTCGCAGTGCGGTCAATGTAAATTCCATATCCGGTATCTGCCTGACCAAGCTCGATGTGTTGGATGGCCTGGAGACTATTCGTATCTGTGTGGCCTATACCGATGCCAGTGGCAATCCGGTGCCCAACCCGATCGACGCCGATGACTATGAAGCCCTGGTGCCAGTCTATAAAGACGTTCCGGGCTGGAGCGAGACGACCTTCGGCGCCAAGTCTCTGGATGCGTTGCCCAGTGCCGCCAAAGACTATATCAAAACCCTTGAAGAGCTTGTGGGTGCGCCCATTGATATCGTTTCAACAGGCCCGGATCGGGTAGAAACTATCGTTTTACGGCACCCGTTTAGCTAGCTCTCCAGAGGTCTGAAACTGGCCTGCAAAACCCCGGGCCTGTGATCGGGGTCACGATGACACTGCTGGTGCTTGGACGCCGCCGGGTAGCTGTATAATCCGGTCTGCCAGGGCCAGGCTTGCTGGTCTGTGAGTAATTAGTATGACGGTTTTTTGCGCCAGAATGTCATGGCACTCGGCGATAAAGGCCTGCTCTCCCTCTGGATCAAACATCGCTGTGGCTTCATCAAGTATTAAAATCGGCGGGTTTTTCAGTAGCGTGCGGGCCAGTGACAATCGCTGGCGCTGGCCGCCGGACAGCCTGATTCCCTGGTCTCCGATGACCGTGTTGTAACCCTCGGGCAATTCGGAAATAAACTGCGCTGCGTGTGCTGCACCAGCTGCGTTTTCAATTTCTTCCTGGCTGGCCTGAGCATGTGCATAGGCAATATTTTCGGCCACTGTGCCGTTGGCCAACAGAACATGCTGGGCCACTAATCCCACCTGGCCACGCAAGCTTGCCATGGTCACTTCTCGGGTGTTGAACTCATCAATAAAGATTGCGCCTTCTCCAGGGTCTGCAAAACGCATTAACAAATGGGCGATAGTCGTTTTTCCCGCACCGTTGGCTCCGGTGAGAGCGATTGTTTCGCCGGCGGCGATATCCAGTGTCAGGTTTTGCAACACATTGGCTCGGTCCGGGTAGGAAAAGCCCACCTGTTCAAAACGAATACGCCCTTTAACATTTTTAAGTTCCAGTGCGCCTTCATCTGCCGGCTCTGGTTGTTCACCTAAAAAATCGATAATGCGCTCAGCAC
>JBALVT010000138.1:0-11625 GCA_036961345.1 Halioglobus sp. | reverse complement strand
GCGGGTCCCTGGTAACCGCAGCGGTCACGTCGATATCCTGCTCATAGGCCCCAAGTCGAAATCGATGGGTATCTTCAATGGAACTTGCCCAGGCGCTACTGGAGCTTACTAACATTAGAGCAATGACCAAACTGTCTTTTTTCATATCCTTGCCTCTCTTTTTCACTCTCAGTAATCCTCTTCGAATTCTACATCGGTATTGGCTCCGGTGTCGATTGTCTGAACGATGTACACAACCGTGGTCCCCTGGTAGGCGGGCTGATACCAGATTCCGCCGCAGTAGTAATAGCTTACCCCTCCGCGGATCCGGGTAACGTTACAGCCGTAGGGCAGCGAACTCAGCCGCATACCACGACGTATGGTACGGCGCCGGCGCCGGCGGCGAGTACGGGTACGGCTCCTGTGGCGGGTCCCCCCGACGCTGCTGCGGCTGGCGGGACGTCCCGGCTTGGCAGACAACTCCGTACTGCCACCCGTTAGACCTACCAACGCAAGAGCAATCAAACCGGTCAGAATTTCACGTCTTTGCATGTCAGGCGTCCCTACTCTGTCTTTTCGAGATCGAATTCGATCTTTGTTGCATTTGCCGGCGGCTCAAAGCGTAGCGACCCAGGCTCTATCGTGGGGTTTGTATTCCAATCGAAAAAGAAGACCGAACGGGGTGACCCCGCCTCCCACTTGGAACTTAAGGACATTTTTCCCGGCAGCACTGGCTCATCTTTTGACACCCAAAGCTGGACGTCAATTTCGGGAGCCCGAATACCGATATGATGATATATCTTGCCCCGAAACATACTGAGACCCAGGTAGTCGACAGCTTCCGCGTCTTCGGTTAGATAAGAAGCGACATCATTGGAAATGAGATCGAGCACCGGAGCATCGATTCCGATTTCATTGATCGCAAAATCGACTGCAGCATCCAAATCAACCGGCAGTGGATGCTGGGCGTAGAACCCTTCCGTCTCACTGAAGACAGTCAATACTCCCTGCCCAAAGAATATCTCTTTGCTCGACTCTGCAGTACGGTTGGTCAAACGCAAGGTAGCGGGTTTGCTTACACTCAAAGTGACATCTGTGGAGTGCTCTATTATCTGCCCAGCGTCCAGTCGCGCGTCGGTATAGCCGTCACCAACTATAATGAAGCGTTCCAGGGCAGCGATTTCGGTGCTCATATTTTTGAGAATTGCCCTGGCGGGGTTCGCTTCTTCCGCGCTTAGAGGGACACAGAATATGAGCCATAGGCCAATACCTTTGGCCGCCAGCATCAGCGAATTAGAACGGTGATTCATCGTGATTTCATCTCCATAGCTTGCCGTCACCGGTGAAAGTCAACCTGCGAGCCCAATGGTGGAAGGATCAAACATCTCTTCAAATCCACCGAGCCTCTTGACCAACCCCTGTTCGTGAGTATATCGCATAATCAATTCCAGCTCCTCACGATTGGCTTCAATACCGTAACGCCAGTAATCATCACCCATTAACTGCCGGGTCTCTTCATACTCATCTGCTGCCCAAGGCAGAGAGGTTCTCAGCACTGTGGTGCCTGCCAGATTTCCGTAGGCAAGCTGTTTTGCCTGGGAGTACATCTGAAATACAGCGGCTGCTAGCCAGGGTTTCTCTTTGGCTGCATCAGAACGAATAGCCACAACATGCATGATTGGGAAAAGGCCCGTATCCCTGTAGTAGGCCTGTTCAGCTGCTTTGGGTTGCGTAAATAGCTGCCGTATTTTTGGGTTGCCCTCCTCAAATGCCTTCGGCGTGATGGCCGTAACCAGGGCGTCGCAACCGCCAGACAGCAGCAGTTCAGATTCGTCCACCCCTGGCGGCCCCTGGACCAACGGGAAATCTGCCGGTAAGTAGAGGCTAAGCTTTCCGTTCTGAAATGAGCCACCACTCGAGCTATTTACTGTGCCCGCTTTATCAGAAGAACGAGTAGTCTCAATCCATTGCATTTCCTGCGGAAATACCCCGTACTGATCCTGAAGCATTCCGCGGATCCAGGTATTGGAACTCGCCCCGTAGCCCGGTGTTCCCACCTTGCGACCGCGCAAGTCCTGAGGTTTTTCGATCCCGGAGTCCACGTGGACATAAATATTTCTGTGCCTGAAGGTTCTCGATATAAATACCGGAATAAGGGTATAGCCACGAAAGCCCTCGTTAATGTACTTGGTAACATAGGGAATCAGCCCCAGTTCCGTAACCTCATGATACTTTTCTGGTCCGAAGGCCAAATCATTCAGACGATAGATGTTTTCATTGGAAAAAGTGACTTGTGCCTTGTCCAGACCCACCCCACCATCCTTGATGGCTTGAACACGATCATAGGGATAACCTGCCACGCTGATCGCTGGCTGGGGAGAATCTGCTTTGGCGAAGGACTTGTCTGCCGCGACCAGGCCCAGAGCGGCGACACCGGATACTTTTAATGCATCACGTCGATTTAGCACTTATGTTCTTTCTCCTGTCGCCATCGATCGATAGTCATTTACCGGAATATTCCAGCAAATTGATTTATACGCCTTTAGCGATTCATTCCACATCAAAAAATCGAAACGGCAACGAGCCCGGGCGTTGGGAGATGGGTTTTTGGGGGAATGTTGGGCGAGCTGTCAGAAAATAAATTGTCCCGGCAGCGCGAGTAAAGGGATTATCTTCGAAGTAATGTTTCCGATGGAAGTTCGCCATAAGTAGAGCGATAGTCCGCCGCGAACTGGCCCATATGCCAAAAACCATGGATACCGGCCAACTCAATAATACTGTCACAGCCCTGCGCATCAAAATCTCGCAAGCCCTGCCGTACCTTGGACAACCTCAAGCATTTAACGTATTTTTTTGGCGTTACGCCAAACCTCTTTGAAAAGCCCTTTTCCAGTGTCCGTTGACTACAGCCGGTATACTCGCAGAGCTCGCTGGCCAGAATATTCTCCAATTCACTACTGTGAATGACCTCCAGCGCTCGGTTCACACGAAGGTCAGATGATGTGATTTGGTCTTCTTTCGAAGGGCCCGCTTCGTACAATGCATCAATAACAGCCAGGGCAAGACTTTCTTCGCGCCGCGAAATGATATCCGGCCGGGTGTCCGCACCAAAATCCGCCAGTTGTTGCCACTTGAGCAATTCTGTACGAAGCGCACTCATTCTCAATATATCCGGCAGATAAATACCTACCGTGGGAATCAGTGAGTGCAGGGGAAGGTGATATACCTGTTCGGCAAGGCAGGCCATAAAACCCTCTGAAAAATGCATTCCGCAGCCACGAAATCCGACGGGAGAGCCTGCTTTCATGTCATCATCATTTGGGAAAACAGTAATCGAGTCGTTGGGTATCAGTTGGTCATAGGTCCAGGTAGCGGGGTTATCGCTATCAAGTAATCCAAAGCTCAAGATACCCTGCCTGGAGTGCAGTCGCTGATCGAATGCAGCACCGTATCGAAACTTGATATAGGCTACGCGGGCAGTTTGGTAAAGACCAACACTTGATTCTTCCTCAGCGCGCCCCAACTGAACCACAGAGAATTCCCAAGCAGTTTGAATGTTCGTAAGCTCGTCGAACCGGTAACCCGTCTGTAATTCAAAATTGAACATATTCGATTTTTTGATGTGGTGCCCTCGGATATTACGTTAAAAATATAGCACTGGCACGGTAATTACCACTATGTGATTAATCTGCATTGGTAATTCTAGGGTTTAACCAAGAAAAAGGGTTAAAGAAGCATCATGAATGATCTACCTTCGTCCCAAAGTTCCAAACGAGGCAGACCAAAATCGGCTGCTCATACCGCCCGCCCCAATCGAATTGTAACGTTTGTTACCGATCGGGAACTGGAGTTGCTGGAGTCCATAACGCTTAAGGAAGACCGATCAATGGCCGCGGTGGTTCATCGTATTATTAAGGCACATTTTGAGGATTTATAGATGAAAGGTCTTAGATATACGGCAAAGGTTCAGGCAATAGGACTAACGAGCGCACCTCTTCTCGGTGCCCCCACGGTCTCGACCTTTTTCTGCTACCTCTACGATGCGAAGCAGCAAGGGCCACAACTCGGCTTAGCGATTTATTGGTGATTTCCAGAACAAGGCCAATTTTTTCAAAGCATATTCTCGCTTTCGTTCAGACGATTGCTCTGTTGTGCTGTTGTGGTACATCGTATGCCGAGGGTTTGGCCCATCCTCTGGCGCCACCTGATACCAGCAGCCCCCGGGCAACTCTACAGAGTTTTATAGACGCGGTGAACAACAGCCACGCGCAGCTTGAAGACGTTGTGGTCTCCTATAACAGTTCTTCCCGGCTGTATTTTTCGGCACAGGAACTGGCCGAAGTCGATCGAGTCTATGAGCAAATTGACCTCGCCCGAAGAACACTCAACTTCAGTGAAGTGCCTATCGCTTTGGCGTCCACAGAACCGCTATTCAGGTACCGGATATTTCAACTCAAGGAGATTCTCGACCGACTCGAACTACCGGCACCCAACTCGATACCCGATGCCAATACGATGGCAACTAAAGAATTTAAGCGCTGGGCAATTCCCGGCACAGAAATAACGATCACCCGTGTCGATCAGGGCTTAAGGGCGGGAGAGTACCTGTTCTCCCCTGCTACGGTTGAGCGACTGCCCGATTTCTACAACAGAATAAAACACCTGCCCTACCAATCAGACACGACGGCCGGTTGGTATGAGCGATATCGGTACGGCGGCGCAGGCCTGCGCACTATTATTCCCCTCAAATGGATGAGCGCCTTACCCGGTTGGGCAACAGCGCCGCATATGGGGCAACCCACCTGGCGATGGATGGCGGTTATATTGGTAGTATTCCTGGCGATGGCCGCATTCGGGCTGGTTTGGCAGGTCGGACGGTACTGGGCAGGTCGTGGCCAAAACCGCGAGCTTCGCATGCTGTCGTCTCGTTTGTTCCAGGTCGTGGGTTTACTCATTCTAATCCCTGTTGTTGTCCATGTACTGACCGCCAAGCTGCGACTCAGTGGTCTATTCCTGGAGGTGGCCACATTGTCACTGTGGGCTATGTTCACACTCATATTAACCTGGGCCGTTTGGCTACTTTGTGCGGTATCTGCCGAAGCTATTGTGACGTCACAGAAACTAGTTGCTGGCAGTATCGACAGCCAATTGATTCGCTTGGCACTAAGGCTTATAGCGACGACTCTGTCTGTAACCATCCTGGTGGTTGGCGCTCAGCAACTTGGCTTACCGGCCTACTCCGTCATTGCAGGCCTGGGAGTGGGCGGCATAGCCTTTGCACTGGCAGCCAGGGACAGCCTCGCCAATCTACTGGGTTCACTTCTTATCATGTTTGAAAAGCCTTTTAGAATCGGCCACTGGATAAAAGTGGGGGATACCGAAGGGCTTGTAGAGAGCATAGGGTTTCGCAGCACTCGCATACGCACATTCAGCGATTCACTCGTATCGATTCCCAGTGATCAGTTGGTGAATACAGCCGTCAACAACATGTCCATGCGAAAAAATAAATTGCTGGAGTTCGTGCTAACAATTGCTTATTCAACGCCGAGCAAAGATATCGAACACCTAATCTGTGATGTAGAAAAAATGCTTGAAGATTCTCCTCAAGCATCCTCTGATCGCTCTTGGGTTAGGCTTCATGACTACGGTGAAAGCGGCCTGAACATTCTTACCCATATCGCCTTAACCTCATCAGACAATCACACTGAAAGTGTAGCGCGGCATACTCTATTACTTGAAGTTCTAAAGCTTGCTGAAGCCAGGGGTATCCAGCTGGAGTGTTCGATCGCAAGAGACCGGCAAACACATGCATAAAAATGAAGAAAAGCGCGAAGTAACCATCACACCCTAAGTCCAGAATTTGAAGAGAAAAATTTCTGCGGCAATAGGAAAATAAATCAGTGGTGCGATCCAACGGGCGCGCCGGTCGATCCTCCGGGCTTTTTCAATTTGACCATTGGTGGATAAATACGCCGTGTAAGTGACCTCGATCATGACAATGAATACCGCCAGTGTCGAGACCACTACAAAGTAATCCAGCCTGGTCAGGAAAGCCAGGCGGGGCAGCATTCCTGCAAGTGCGAAGCGATACGCGATCATGGTGAGCATCGCAGTAACCGAGACACTGATTTGCGATCCCGCCAGGCTGGGATCAATCCAGAATACCATCCAGGACATCACAACAATCAGTACCAGTGGTAAAATTGCCTTGTATTTGAAGTACGCTCTGTCACGGTCGACCTCAATGGAGAAAATCATGCCCCCAATACCGGCTGTTTCGTCTGCCATGGAAAAGTCCTCGGACACCAGATTCCAGCCGGTTACTGTCCAGTCTGGAATAGTTAGTGTTTCAGAAATCCCGGAGGCTGGAGAGGCAATCAGATTCACATTTCGTTCGCCATAACCAATATTTGCGATGCTGACACCCAGGCTCTGGCTATCAAAAGGAAACTCCTGTAAATCCAGCGGCTGTGCAAAACTTCCCCAAAAACGCTGACGGTACACCACCTCACCGTCAGGTTTTACCTGTGCCATGCGGGGAAGTGTTGATTCAATTTTTTGTTGATTAATTATCTGTATTTTGGGATGCCAGATTTCATCTAGCGAAACGCTGACCGAAGCGGGACCACTGTGAGCCAGGCCCAGGTCCTGCCATCGCAGCACCATGGTCAGGTTGGCTATAAAACTTTGTGCAACGGTGTCGACCTTCTGTATATCAATCAAAAATAATCTGACCTCGACATCCCGCGTCTTATCTTCGGACTGCTGAGCTTGAAGACCCTGGGTAGCAAACGGGGCGAGAAACAAGAAAATGGCCAAAAGAAAAACTCGGAAACCCCAAAAACGACTAAAAATATTCCAGTGGGAAATTTGTAATTTTGTAGTCATATCCATAATCACCCTAAGGAAAACCGATAAACACATTTCGATTGTAACGCTGGTGTGTGCCAAATTTTCATGCTGAAACCAAAATAATAGCCCAAGTTTCCCGATAAATCTTGCCTGTCCCCCACTGAACTTCCCAAGTTCGCAGCATTTGCTTGTCATTACCCTGGCCCGAATGAGGCATTCACCAAAGCCAGTGCCACCCGAAAACCGTGATAAGCTTCTACTGTACTCAACAATCTGGTAGAGCGTCATGCGTGAAGAATTGGAACCAATCCTGGGCCAACTGGCCGGCTATGGCGGCCTGATAAGCTCAGTCTTGCTGGTGATGATTGGCGGTATGCTGGTAGTATTTTTGCTCTACAAGTTGATGCACTCTCTCATCAAACCCGGGGGCACCTATGCGCGTGCTATGGCCGTATTTTTCGGCGCGCTTTATGTATTGATTCTGGTGATTACGGTTCTGGTGGCAGCGCAAAAAATAGGGCTGCCTGTGGAGGGCCTCGGAGGCATAGCGATCCTCATTGTTATCGTCGGCGCCGTTGTTGTGTTCTTCCTTTTACCCTTTCTCCCTCGACTGCCCTTCGTCACCGGCGACATGGTGCAAATTAGAAATGACATGGGCATCGTAGAATCCATGACGGTATACCAGGTTGTGCTGCGCACATTTGACGGCCAGAAGGTGTTTATTCCAACACCTGTAGCCATGTCCTCAGCCATCCAGAACTTCAGCGCTATTCCCACCCGGCGCATTCAACTGGATGTGGACATATACGCTCGCAACGATATCGAGCAAGCTCGCGCTACTCTGCTCGGCGCCATGAACGCTCATGGAAACGTTCTGGCCGACCCTGAACCGACGGTGTTCGTCACCGGTGTCACCGGGGAAAAAGCCAGCATAGTGGGCTTCTGTTGGGTGGAGAACGCAAACTGGTTCAGTACAAGGGATGCACTTTGGGTAGCATTAGCCAGTGCGTTTGCCAATGACGAGCGCGTGCATCTGGCATTGCCACAGATGGATATAACCGGGCGCTAAAATTTCCCAGGCGTCACTGGCTTGGCGTATGCCACTGGCTGGTCCGGGTGCACGACTTCATTGGTACGGGCGTAGGCTAGCCATTTTGTCTCGAATTCAGCAACCACCTCCGGCATCTTTTCGGCCAGGTCATTTCTTTCCGCCGGATCGCTTCCAAGGTCATACAGCTGCCATTTACCATTACCATAGGGAGCGGGAAGCCGAACGAGTTTCAAGTCTCCCTCCAGCCAGGCATCCATACCGTAGGCTTCCCAGCCCAGGCCACGGCGAGTGAATTTTTGAGTGCCCTGGGCAGACATCAGGGGCAGCAGCGATTGGCCAGCTGGCCTGGGAATCACAATGCCGTTATATTTTTTGGGATATGTGACCTTGGCCAGATCGAGAAACGTAGGCATAAGATCGGTAACATGTAGCGGCGTATTACTGATGCGATCACCATTTATCCGTTTCCCTGCGGGCTTTATGATGGCAGGTACTTGAATGCCCCCCTGAGTAACATATCCTTTGAACAGGCGTAGGGGCGTCGCGCTTGCAAACGCCCATCCGGGTCCAATGTCGGTAGATGACCCGGGGCGCCCTTTGTTTTCGAGGCTGTTGTCGAAGCTCTTCACAAAGTCCTCCGCAGCACCACCCAAAGCCAGGTAGTCTGTGATGGCCGTCTTGCTGGGACCATTGTCCGACATGAACACGATCATGGTGTTGTCGTATTCCCCTTTGCTGCGAAGGTAGGAAAGCAAACGACCGATGGACTCGTCCATGTAATCGATCATGCCGGCATAGATTTCCATATCCCTTGCCCGTTGTGCTCTTTGTTCACTGCTCAGTTTGTCCCAGGCCAAGACCCAGTCAGGACGCGAAGCAGGCTCAATCTGTTGCGCCAATAGTCCGAGTTCAAGTTGTCGAGCGTGCCTGTTCCTGGCCAACTGGTCCCACCCTTGCGCGTAATCCCCTTTGTACTTGGCTATGCTGGCATCGGGCGCATGCAGTGGATTGTGCGGAGCAGTAAACGCGAGGTAAGCGAAAAATGGCGCGTCGTCATCCAGATCCGATTCAATGAATTCGATCACTCGGTTGGTGTAATAAGTCGTTGAATAAAAGTCGTCTGGCAGTTTATCTACCACCACATCATCTTCTGTATAGGTGGTCTTACTATTGGGCACCAGGGCCAATTGATCTGCCCAGTGACTGGCGCCGCCATTGAGTAAAGCAAAGGAGCGCTCGAACCCCCGCCCCCCGGGTAGATTCCGAGGGCTCTTTCCCATATGCCATTTCCCTGCCATATAGGTGTGGTATCCGGCGTCACGCAATAACTCAGGGATTGTAACCACATCATCCCGCAAGACCCCCTGATAGGCAGGCAGACCTTTCTGATTGGCGGCCGCTATTTCCACATTGCCTCCTATACCTGCGCGGTGGAAGTCAACGCCGGTCAAGGTCGAAGCGCGGCTGGGCCCACAATTGGGTGCGGCATGAAACCGACGCAGGGCGACACCTTCGCGGGCCAGGGAGTCCAGATTGGGCGTATTTATCTCGCCGCCAAAGATTCCCAGATCAGAGTAACCCAGATCGTCCGCTACAATTAGAAGGATATTGGGCCGTTCTGGGAGTGGCGCGGCAATTGACAGGGAGCTAGCAATCAATACAACCAGTGAGAGGCTAAAGATTCGATACAGGACTCGCAGTGGCTTACGGGAAGACATGTGTTAATACCTTGTTGTCAGAGCTGCAGGATGGCGTTTCATTTATTGGAATCAAAACATGTTTTCCAAGTATAGGATAGATATACTGTGTTTAGCGAATGGATTTCAAATTGGTGGGTAGCGAATACAGCTATATACCTACCCGTAAATTTTTAGGAGCCTCCATAAAAAACGTGGCTAATAAAACGGAGAGTGAGAGCATGAACAATAGTGATGGAATCTCAAGGCGGAAGTTTCTGATGAACACCAGTGCAGTAGCGCTGGGGGCCAGCGTGGCCGGTGGCCTGGCCAGTTCCGCGGCCATGGGCGCACAGAGCAAATCTGTGGGCGGCAAAACCGACGGTGGCGAACCCTACAATATTCTGTTCATAGTCACGGATCAGGAGCGCTATATAGCGCCAGAGAACTTGCCCCCGGGTTACCGGCTGCCTGGACACGAGCGACTAGCCCAGCAGGGAGTTGTCTTCGAGAATCATCAAATTGGATCCTGTGTGTGTACTCCCTCGCGCGCAGTTATCTATACCGGTCAACATATTCAAAACAACGGGATGTTCGACAATACCAATTTCCCATGGTCTGGCAGTATGAACACCGAGATCGATACGCTTGGAGACTTGCTGCGCAAACAAGGCTATTACACTGCATACAAGGGTAAATGGCATCTTACCCAGGAATTTGAAACGGCAAACAGCCTGCACTCTCCCAAGAGAATTCTGGTTGACGAGATGGAGGAGTACGGTTTTGGTGATTACTTTGGCATCGGCGACGTGATCGGGCACACAGAGGGAGGTTATCTTCATGATGACGTGATCTCTGCAATGACTCGCAGCTGGCTGCGTGGCCAGGGTGAGCAACTGCGCAAAGAGGGCAAACCGTGGTTCATGGCGGTCAATCTCATTAATCCGCACGACGTTATGTACTACAACACAGACCTTCCGGGCGAAACGGCACAGTCCGGGCAGGCCATGATGCATTTGAATAGAGAGCCTGAAAACGCTCTTTATGACAAACAGTGGGATGTTAGTCGGCCCGGTTCTAGCCAGCAGCCCTTCCAGGGCAATGGACGGCCAGCGGCTCACCTTGAGTTCAGAAATTCCCGCGGGGCACTCTGTGGTGTCGTGCCCAATCAGGACGACAATCTGCAACGGCTGAACAATTACTATTTTAATTGTCTTAGGGATGTAGACAACAAACTTGTTCAAATTCTAGACGAGCTGGAAGATCTGGGAGTTGCTGACAAAACCATTATCGTCTTCACCGCAGATCATGGTGAACTCGGGGGCGCACACGGATTAACAGGTAAGGGTGCCAACGCCTATCGCGAACAGAACAATGTACCTCTAACCGTTGTTCACCCTGCCGTTAAGGGTGGCGGTCGGTGTAAAGCGGTTACCTCGCATGTAGATATTGCCACTACCTTGATAAGTATGGCTGGCGGTAGCGAATCGTCCATGAAAGGCCTACCTGGCAAAGATATCTCAACAATACTTGGCGACCCTGAATCCGCGCAAATCGACGCGCTCCGAGACGGCGCGCTGTATAACTTCAACATGCTTGGCTTCGTAGACGATGCCTTCTTTATGAGTGTTGGCAAGTACTTTGCTGACGGCGGCTCACCACAAGATCTACCCAGTAAAGGGTTTAAACCAGACCTGAACAAACGCGGTGCAATTCGCAGTATTTTCGATGGTAAGTACAAATTCAGCCGCTATTTCTCGCCCTTACAGCACCATGTCCCAAAAACCATGGAGCAGTTATTTGCCAACAATGATCTTGAGCTATATGACCTGGAAAGCGACCCGCTGGAAATGAACAATCTGGCAAGCAACACGCAAAAGTACTCTGGCCTTATCCAGAACATGAACGAAAAACTCAATACTCTTATAGCGAATGAAGCAGGGGAAGACGAAGGCCAGATGCTCCCAAATATAAAGGGAAAAACCTGGAAGCTATCACCCTCATTCAGGGAATTACGTTTATAAACGTTCAAACTCACACCTACATCGGAGATTAACAGTTTATGGC
>JBALVT010000137.1:0-11707 GCA_036961345.1 Halioglobus sp. | reverse complement strand
TGGTAGTATTTTCTGCTGTTGCGGCCAGTATATTGGCTTGTATTACATTGTCGATATAACAGAAATCTCTGCTGGTTTCACCATCGCCATTAATCACAATTTGCTCTTGTTGCAACATGGCGGTTATCCACTTGGGTATAACCGCGGCATAGGCGCCTTCCGGGTCTTGCCGTTTGCCAAAGACATTAAAATAACGCAGCCCAATGCACTCAAAGCCGTAGCTGCGCGCAAAAACATCCGCATACAGCTCATTTACCAGCTTGGTGACCGCATAAGGGGAAAGCGGGTTGCCAATGTTTTTTTCCTTTTTAGGTAGAGCCGGGTGGTCGCCGTAGGTTGAGCTGCTGGCTGCGTAGGTAAAGCTCTCAACTTTTGCATCCCTGGCGGCAACCAACATATTCAGGAAACCATCGATATTGGACTGATTGGTGGTTACCGGGTCTTCCAGTGAGCGGGGTACCGAGCCCAGTGCTGCCTGGTGCAAGACATAACTTACGCCAATGCAGGCGTCTGCGCAGTGCTCGGGGTTACGGATATCACCTTCGGTAAAGCTGAAACGCGCCCATTGCTCTGAACTTACCTGCGATTCAACTTCATCCAGGTTGTGCTGATGCCCGGTTGAAAAGTTATCCAGGGCGCGAACCTGCTGATCAAGTTTTAGCAAGGTCTCCACCAGATTCGAGCCGATAAACCCCGCTGCGCCCGTTACCAGCCAGCATTTGGGCTCGGTGGGCATCAGTGATTTAAGTTGTTCGAAAGGGGTCATCGGGTTGTTCCTTGAGGCTGTGCTTTTGCGCTAAATTTTTGATAATACTAAGGAAATCAAGCATAACGCGTTCGGAGGTGGTTTGAAACACGGTGGTGATAAGTGTGTCACAGGGCGAGTATTTTTCTCTGGCTGCCAAACTTTATGGATTGTAGACTTATCGGCCTGATTGCTAATTAAAGTGGGCCCGACCCAGGAAATTGATAATGAACAAGACGGTTTTGGTCACAGGCGGCGCGGGCTATATCGGCAGCCATGCCTGCGTGGTGCTTATGGAAGCCGGTTATCAAGTGCTGGTGCTGGATAACTTCAGCAACAGCCGCGCCGAGGTGTTTGAGCGGGTGCAGGTCATTGTAGGCAATCGCCCGCGGTTCATTGAAGGTGATATCCGCGATAGCGATCTGCTCGAACATATTTTTGAGAATAACAATATCAGTTCGGTTATGCATTTTGCCGGCCTAAAGGCGGTGGGCGAATCGGTGAGTATGCCCCTGGAGTATTACCAGAATAATGTGACCGGCACGCTTAATCTGTTGCAGGCCATGGATCGGGCCGGGGTAAATAAGCTGGTGTTTTCCTCCTCGGCCACGGTGTACGGTGACCCGGCGTCGGTGCCCATCGATGAAACTTTTCCCTGCTCGGCCACCAACCCCTATGGGCGCTCCAAGCTCATTGTAGAAGATATTTTGTCGGACTGGAGCGCGGCCAAACCCAAGTGGAGCATTGCCTGCCTGCGTTATTTTAATCCGGTGGGCGCGCACATCAGTGGTTTGATTGGCGAAGACCCCCAGGGCCCACCCAACAACCTCATGCCCTATGTGGCGCAGGTTGCAGTGGGGCGCCGGGACAAACTCATGGTGTTTGGCGGCGACTACCCCACCGTTGATGGCACCGGTGTGCGTGACTACATTCATGTGATGGATCTGGTGGAAGGCCATGTGGCCGCGCTGCGCGTTATTCTTGAACAGCAAGGTTTGCTCAGGGTGAACCTGGGCACCGGCAATGGTGTGTCGGTGTTGGAAGTTGTAAAGGCATTTGAACGTGCCAGTGAGAAGCCCGTGGCCTATGAAATTACCGATCGACGCGCGGGTGATGTGGCAGAGTGTTGGGCCGATACCTCGCTGGCTGCCACAACACTTGCCTGGAAGGCCACCCGCAATTTACAGCAAATGTGCGAAGACAGCTGGCGTTGGCAGTCGATGAACCCCAAAGGTTACGAATAGTCGTACTCGTGTAGCCCGCTTTCGTTCTGCAGGCGGGAATATTCCTTAAAGTTGCCCGGAAACAAAAAGGGCGCGTGGCCCGCTGCATTGCGATAGTAGCTGTTGCAGTCTTTCGAGCCCCAGGAGAATTTTTCGAATCGCTGTGCCATCCAGTCGTTGTACTGCTGAAATTCGTCTTGTTTCACTGTTATATTGCGGGCACCGGCCGCCTGCATTTCTCCTAACAGGCGCACAATGGTTTCTATATTTTTCTCTGCAGTGATGAAATAAGACACGTTAAGTACCAGGCCATTGGGGCCAACTGCAAAAAAGTAGTTGGGGAAGTCTGGCACCGAGATGCCCTTGTGGGCTCGTGGGTCATCGTTCATGGTTTGCGCCAATGAATTGCCCTTGCTGCCCACGACATCAATACGGTCGAAATCCAGAATACGATAGCCCGTGCAATAAATGATAACGTCTACCTCTATTGCTGTGCCGTCCTGGGTGATCAGGCCGGTGGGTGTCACTTCCTGAACACCAGAGGCGATAAGCTGCACGTTGTCCTGGGTGAGGGCAGGGTAAAAGCCATCTGACACCAGCCCGCGTTTGCAGCCGTAGCGGCTGTCGGGTGTTAGGTCTGCACGCAACTGCGGGTCGTCGGTGCTGCGGTCAATAAATTTGCGCACCATATTTTCGAACTGCCCCATGCGGTTGTGGCCCAGGGTAACAGCATATTCAACCTGGCCCATCAGGGTGCCCTGCCACTTTTTCAGCAGTTTCATCAGAAACGGAAAACGGGCGAAACGTTTGCGCTGTTTTTCGCTGTACTGCTTTTTGCCGCGCGGCATTATCCAGTTGGCCGAACGCTGTAACACGGTGAGATGCCCGGCAATTTTTGCGATCTCGGGCACAATTTGTACCGCGCTTGCGGCCGAGCCCACAATGGCAATGCGTTTGCCGCTTAAGTCTACGTCGTGGTTCCAGCGGGTCCCATGCCAGCTATCGCCCGCAAAGCTGTCCATGCCTTTTACATCCGGGAACAGCGGCGTGTGCTGGTTGCCCATGGCGTTGATCACAACATCAAATTCGAAGACTTCACCCGCGCGCGATTGCAGTTTCCAGCTACCGTTTTCCTGATAGTGGGCGCGCTCTATATAGGTGTTCAGCTTGAGGTGCGGGTCCAGGCCGAACTCGGTGGTGCAGCGGGCCAGGTAGTCCTGAATTTCTGGCTGGTCTACAAAGCTGGCGCTCCAGTTGGGGTTGGGCGCGTAAGAAAAGGTGTAGGAGTGGGCCCATACATCGCAGGCAAGCCCCGGGTAGGTGTGCAGCCGCCAGGTACCGCCGGGAGCATCCAGCGCGTCGAATATGGTGAACTCGGTAAACCCCTTTTGCAGCAATTCTCTGCCCGAGGCGATGCCGGCCGGGCCTGCACCAATGATGGCGATACGTAGTGTGGGGCGCTCTGACATTGCACTGTTCTCTTTATTGTATGAGCGTGAGTTTTACATCTATATGGTGGGCATACAAGAAGGCGTCTACACTGTTTCTAACGCGGCCGGCGACCCGGCGGCCCGGCGCACCGGCGCACCGGCGCACCGGCACACTGCTGTAATGCGGTGTCTGTTTTGGAAGTGCTGTAGTAGAGTTGAAGGATGTCAGAACGCACAGATGAACGCCGTATGAGTGAGCCAACAGTGAACGTTGCGGTCAGAGCCGTCGGCTATACCGATATTGGCCAGCGTTCGCACAATGAAGACTTTTTCCTCGTTAACGAAGATATCGGCCTGATGATGGTGGCTGATGGTGTGGGTGGCCATCAGGCAGGCGAGGTTGCCAGCGCGCTGACTTGCCAGGTGTTGGAGCGGGAAGTGGCTGCAGGTGCCAGTTTGGCAAAGGGTATTAAGGCGGCCAATCACGAGGTGTTTCAGGCGGTGGTCCAGGAGCTGGGCAGGCCGGGCATGGCCACCACTGTAGTGGCTTTGTTATTTGACGGCAGCGCCTGGGATCTGGCCTGGGTAGGCGACAGCCGGGCGTACTTGTGGGACGGCCAGCTAGGGCTGCTCAGCCGCGACCATTCGCTGGTGGCCAATCTTATGCACAGTGGCCAAATTAGCCTGGAAGAGTCACGGATTCACCCGAAAAAAAATGTGATTGACCAGGCGATTGGGCTGCAGGGCGAAGATACCCTGAGAATTGGCAGCAATGCCGGTGTATTGCAGCCCGGCCAGACATTATTGTTGTGCAGTGATGGGCTCAATGATGTGTTGGACAGCGCTGGCATTGTTGAAATCCTGGCCGCCAAAGGCTCTCTGGAGGAGCGCTGCAAGGCACTGGTGATGGCTGCCGTCGCCCAGGGCGGGCGTGACAACACCACTGTTGTTCTACTGGAAGCGCTGGAGGGTGAATCCGGTTACAGCGAGGGTGTAAGGCCTCATTTTGTTTGGCGTTACAACCCGGCCGACAAGAGTTATTCCGGGTTGCCGGCATTGCGATCAGCCCCTGATCGAAACGCAAAAAATGTGGCCCCGGTTGTTCCAGAAGGTACGGTAATGATGAAATCACCTCTGGCTTCAGGGGCGGAATTAAGTGACGGAGGCAAAAGGCGGGTGCGCCGCCGGCGTCATCTTACGATGTTTGGGTCGGTGCTTGGTTTGGCGGTGGTGGCCGCTCTAATTGCCCTGTGGGCTTAACAGAAGCTCAAGCCTGGGCAGTCTGATTGCGGTTCATTGTTTTGCTTATTGCACTTATTTTAGCAACGCTCAGGCAGTGGCTGATAAACAGCAGGAAATAGATTAACAGGCTGATATATTCCGGCACGTTTTCCAGTGCCAGGCCAACAATCGCACAAGCAGTGGCATAACATACCAATAAGACCAGTGTTTGACGTGGGCCCAGACCGAGATCCATGAGTGTGTGATGAACATGAAACCGGTCTGCTTCCATCAGTTTGCGGCCATTTTTGACACGGCGCATCATGGTTGCCAGCATATCCATTAATGGCAAAGTCACCAGCCATAGTGCTGTTACCGGCAGGATGACGGCGTTTTCTCCCTGAGAAAAATAAACCAGGCAGGCGGTAATGATAAAACCCATGGTTACGCTGCCGCCGTCACCGAGAAATATTTTCGGCAGCCAAACCGTATTGGGTCCCAGGTTAAAACACAAAAATACCATCACTGGAATTAACATCAGTAGCAGTGTTTCGGCCATGGGGTGGCTCGCTGACAACGCCAAAACATAAAGAACGACAAGGGGTAGGGCGATGATAGAGGCGGAAAGCCCGTCAATGCCGTCAATCATATTGAAAGCGTTACTCAGGCCTGCGACGGATAGCGCGGTTAAAGGTATCGTAAGATACAGCAATGGAATATCACCCATCGCCAGCAGATTTCCCACATTATCTATGGGTATTCCTCCAAATGTGGCCAGCAGGGCACCGCTACCATACTGCACAACAAGGCGTAGGTTTGCGTTCAAATGGGAATAGTCGTCGAACACGCCAAAGACGAATACCAGCGAAGCGATAACAAGCATCTGCCCTGTAAGCGGGGGAATACCGAGTATAAAAGTGCCAATAAGAATCGTCAGGAAGATAGCGATACCACCCACCAGCGGAATCTCTCCGATGTGAGTTTTTCTGGCGTCGGGCCGGTCTACAAAGCCCAGCCGGCGACCCGCGATTATACTGGCCCAGGTTGCGAGCACGGCGATGGCAATAATTTGATACAACACAGCTAGTAGCCCTTCAGCAATCCGATTAACGTTAATCTCAATGTTTGAGGGGGATTTAACCACAAATTAGCGGCCCAGAAAATCCGAGATAGTTACGCTTTGGGTCTGATGCGGGTCGAAGGAATGACCGCTCCCGAAGGAGCGCCAGAAAGACGCGTTTATCTCGTCGTACAGAGCGGTCGTATTATTTCAACAGCGCTGCAGCTTATACTCGCTGTAGCTTTGGCCCGTCCACCGCCTGAAGGCCCTGTAAAAGCTGTTTACCTCAAGATACCCCAGCTCATCGGCAACACATTTTCCCGGTTGCCAGATATCTTTTATCAACTGCTCGCAGCGATACTGCCGGGCCCTGTCCAGTAAAAACTGGTAGTTGGTGTGGTCGGCTCGCAGGCGCCGGCGCAAGGTAGTGCCGCTCATGCCCAGTTCATCGGCCACTGAATCGGCTCTTACGCGGGCAAGATCGCCGCGCAGCAGAATATTCAGAACGCGGTCGGTGGTGCGCGACAGGGCAAAATTGCGGGGTTTTGGCGGTGGTGGCAGGTGCTCCTGCCGGTGATTTATAGCGTGTATAGCGATTTGTTCCATGGTTGCAAACTCCTGTAAGCATATATGGATGTGTAATGAATCTATCGCCGGCCGTTGCAATCCTTGCAGCTTGAGGCGATTCACCGGATTTTTTGCGGTGGTATAAGCCAGCATGGCACAGGAATGGCGGTCGTCAAATATTGGCGGGGAATTGCGCAAATTTGATGATATGGCCCTCTCTGGGCCAATAGACTCGGCACTCGCATCAGTCGGCTTGTGTCAGTTACACTTGGCTGGCGAAACCGTCATATTAAGGAGCACGTTATGGTAGGCACAATTGTTTTCGGCCTGATATTGCTGGGGCTGGTGTTTTACATCGTTAATATTTACAACACCTTGGTAACCATGAAAAACCGTTATCTCAACGCGTTTTCCCAGATAGAAGTGCAATTGAAGCGGCGCTACGACCTCATTCCCAACCTGGTCGAAACGGCCAAGGGCTACATGAAACACGAACGGGAAACCCTGGATGCGGTGATCACAGCCCGCAACGAGGCGGCTTCAATCCTCAAGGCACTGGGCCAAAACGGCGCAGGGGGCGCTGAAATGAAGAAGCTGGCGGGTGCTGAAAATGCCCTTGCCGGCGCGCTGGGCAAGCTCAACGTTACCATGGAGGCCTATCCAGACCTTAAAGCCAGCGAAAACATGCAGCAGCTAAGCGAAGAATTAACCACCACCGAGAATCGCGTGGCCTATGCTCGCCAGGGTTATAACGATTCGGTGATGGGTTTTAATACCTACCGCCAGAGTTTTCCCCCGGTATTTTTTGCGGCGAAGTTTGGCCATGCCCAGGATGCCGAATTGCTGGAATTTGAAGACACCGTTGAGATTCAGGCCGCTCCCAAGGTCTCCTTTTAGGGCAGTTTTTTGAACTTTTTTGAGCAGCAGGATATTGCCCGGCGCAATACCCGCGTGTTGGTGCTGTTATTTATAGCGGCGGTGTTCGGGCTAATTGTGCTCACCAATTTGCTGGTGGCGGGCTTTTTGTGGTTTGGCGAAAGCTACAACATCTACAGCGGCAACCGTGACGACCTGGCCGGATTCATATCGTATTTCTCCTGGGAGCGTTTTGGTGGTATTGGTCTGGCGGTTACCGCCACGGTAGCGCTGGTTGTGATGGTGAAGTGGATACAGCTGTCCACCGGCGGCAAAACTGTTGCCGAGGGCATGGGCGGCACCCGCATACTGCCGCAAACCCGTGACCCGGGCGAGCGCCGTTGCCTGAATGTGGTCGAAGAGATAGCACTGGCAGCCAATATGCCTGTGCCGCCGGTGTATGTGATGAATGGCGAGCGCGGTATCAATGCCTTTGCCGCCGGTATCACGCCTGCTGACGCGGTGGTGGCGGTTACCCGGGGCACCATATCGCAGCTAAAACGCCAGGAGTTACAGGGCGTTATCGCCCACGAATTCAGCCATATTCTCAATGGTGATATGCGCCTGAATATTCGTTTGGCGGCCATGTTAAAAGGCATTACCTTTGTCGGCGATGTGGGTTATATGTTGTTGCGCAGCAGCCGTTCATCTTCGGCGCGCACGGGCATTAGTTCTTCTGGCAACAATAAGGGTTCTGGTGCGCAGCTGGTTATTCTGGGGCTGGCGTTGTGGCTGCTCGGTTGGCTGGGCGGTTTGGTGGCCGGTTTTATTAAAGCCGGCATCAGCCGCCAAAAAGAGTTTCTGGCCGACGCCTCTGCGGTGCAATACACCCGCAACCCCGAGGGCATCGGCGATGCGCTGCGAGTCATCGGCGGTTATCTGCCGGGCACCCTGGTGCACGCTGCCCGGGCGGCAGAGATGTCGCATATATTTTTCGGCCAGATAGAGCATCGCTTATGGCAGTTGTTTGCCACCCACCCACCGCTGGATGACCGTATTCGCCGGGTCATGCCGCAGTGGGACGGCACCTACCTTGAGCGCGAGGTGCAGCGCTATGCAGACAAACCCGGGGCGGGGGGTGTGGGTGTGGGCCGTGCCGAAGTGGTGGCAGCGGCGATGGCAGTAGCGGCTGCAGCCAGTGCGCTTGAACCTGCAATAACTGAACATGAAGGGATTCTCCCGGATGCCGAATTTGGTGCCTCGCTGGATGAGCTGGAGGCAGAAACCGCCGCTGAGCAGGCCTTGCCGATAGCGTTTGTGCAATACAGCCACGACCCCTTCTCGGCCAATGCGCTTGTTTTTGCCCTGTTGATGAGCGCCGAGGAGGAAGTGCGGCAGCAGCAGTTGGCCTATATAGAACAGTCTAAAGTACCGGGCCTGGCTGATCTTGTGCTGACCTTAACACCGGGAGTGCAGGCGCTGGATGCACCCCAGCGCCTGCCACTGTTAGAGATGTGTTTGCCGGCCCTGAAGGCAATTTCTGCGCCGCAGTATCGTTTGTTCAAAAACACCATGATGCAAATTATTCAGGCAGATGCGCGCACCGATCTGTATGAGTGGTGTTTGTTCCAGCTGGTGCGCCACTATCTGGACCCGGAGTTTATTCGGGTAAAACCCAGCCGGCCACGCTATCGCAGTTTTGACAAGGTGCGATATCAACTGCGGATAGTGTTGTCGATTCTGGCGCATGAGGGCAGCGGAGAAGCTACCACCACATTCGGCTTGGCCGCCAAAGAATTAGGCTTTCCTGTATTAACCTTGATGCCTCGCGAGCAGTGCAGCGTGGCGGGTTTTAGCAAGGCGGTGCATGAGCTGGCGGACTGTTATCCGCTGCTTAAACCCCGATTGCTAAAAGCCATGACGCTGGCCGCCGGCTACGATGGCTTTTTAAGTGCTCCAGAGCGCGAAATTATCGCCAGCATGGCGGCGGTAATGGATTGCCCTGTACCTGATTCGGTGCCCGGTAAGGTGCCCGGTAAGGCACCGGATCTTTAGGTGCTCAGGCTGGCACGCTAACCGTTACCGGCACACCATTCACAGCGGCATTGCCCGACAGCGCGTCCAGCGCCAGTTCATCGGTAATGTCGTTGCAACTGACCCCCGCATGCGCGGCGGCGATATCCATCCTGATGCCTTCACGGTTGTGCCCATAGCCATGGGGCAGGCTCACCACACCGGGCATCATATCTTCGCTGGCTTGTGCAGCAACCTGTAGATTGCCGGTTCGAGACGTCACGGTTACCAGTGCCCCGTCATTGAGGTCGCGCTGGCGCATGTCGTTTGGGTGCATCATCAAGGTGCAGCGTTCTTTGCCTTTTACCAGATGATGGAAATTGTGCATCCAGGAATTATTGGAGCGCACATTCCTGCGGCCGATTAACTGCAGTGCGTCTGGCGCAGCCTGGTTGGCAAACTCTGCCCTTACCCGGGCCAGGTCGGCCAGCGGTTCAGGGGTGTTGCAGATAATGAGCTTGCCATTGCTGCGCAGCCGTTCGGGGAGTTGCGGTTGCAGTTCGCCCAGGTCAATACCCGATGGATTCTCTCTCAATTTGGCCATAGTTAGTTTGTGCTCACTACCGCGAGACTCGCTGTAGGGCCCGGCTTGTAATCCCATGTCTATAATCTGGTCAGGAGGAATTACCGGGGAAGGTTCCTTGCCCATTAACGTTGCGACTCGATTGCCAAGCTCGGTAAATATCTCCCAGTCGTGTAGTGCGCCGGCCGGTTTTTCAAATACCGCTTCGCTGTGGCGGGTGGTATTGCGCATGGCATTGGTGTGAAACGCCACATCGTAATGGTCGTGTTCCAACGCCGAGGTGGGCGGCAGAATGATGTCGGCGTGGCGGGTGGTTTCGTTGAGGTAGGGGTCCAGCGAGGCCATAAACTCAAGGCTCTCCAGGGCCGTATCCAGCTGCCGCCCGTTTGGCGTGGATAACACCGGGTTACCCGCGGCGGTAAACAGTGCACGAATTTGGCCTTCGCCGGGCGTGGTGATTTCCTCGGCCAGGGTTGCAGCGGGTATCTCCCGGTCGAATTCGGGCAGGCCACGCACCCGACTGAAATGCCGGCCAAAACCGCCCGGGCTAATGGTGGCTACCTGGTCAACCGCCGGCAGGGTAAACATCGAACCGCCGGGTTTGTCCAGGTTGCCCGTGGCAATATTGATAATCTGAATCAGCCATTGATTGAGCGCGCCGTAAGCCTGTACCGAAACGCCCAGCCGGCCATAACAAATACCCGCTTTGGCGTTGGCCATATCGCGCGCAATGGTTTTAATGGTGTCGGCGGTAATGCCAGTATGCGCAGCGGCAAATTCGGGGGTGAATTCGACAATGGCCTGCGCCACTTCATCCAGCCCGCGGGTGTACTCTTGCAGCTGCGCCGGGTTTGCCAGATTCTCCTGAAAAATCGTATTCAATACGGCCAGTAACAACAGCACGTCGGTGCCGGGTTTAATGAAGTGGTGCTCGGTCGCAAACTCGGCGGTTTCTGTGCGCCGTGGGTCTATCAATACCAGTTTACCGCCTCGTGCGGTGAGGTCTTTGATGCGTTTGCGGACATCTGGAACGGTCCAGATGCTGCCATTGGAGGCCAGGGGGTTGGCGCCCAGCATCAGAAAGTAGTCTGTTCGGTCAATATCCGGGATAGGGAACAAACTTTTGTGCCCAAACAGCCACAGGGAGGCCAAATGGTGCGGCAGCTGGTCTACCGAGGTCGCTGAAAAACGGTTGTCAGTGCGAAAATGGCCAAACAGATTGCTCTGGTGAGTCATCATCCCGTAGTTGTGTACGGTGGGGTTGCCCATATAGATGCCGATGGCATTAACCCCGTCGCGGTCATTGATTTCAACCAGTCTGGCAGCGGTGGTGTCCAGCGCTTCGTCCCAGCTGATCTCCTGCCACTCGTTGTCTCCGGCGGCGTTTTGTATTCGTTTAAGGGGTTTGCGCAGGCGGTCGGGGTCTTCGTGCAAGTCTCTAAGGGCAACGGCTTTGGGGCAGATGTGGCCGCGGCTCAGTGGGTCGTCTTTATCGCCCTTAATGGTAAGAATTTTCTCGCCTTCAGTTTCAATCACCAGGCCGCAAATGGCCTCGCACAGGTGGCAGGCGCGGTAATGTGTTTGGGTGCTCATGAGCGGGCCTGCAGTTTAACCAGGCCCATGCCTTCAATTTCGGTGAGCAAGGTAGCCATATCGTGCTGCAGGCGCTCCTCGGGAACGTCATATTCCTCAAGCAGAGTGTCAAAAATGGACTGCAGCTTGTCGGTCTCCTTAATGAGCTGCCAAATTCGGGTGCCTACCTCATCCAGGCCATAATAGTTTTCACTTTCAAGGTCTAACAATACGGTTTCGCCGGAAACCTCCTGAGAGATAACGTCGGGAGAGGGGGCAATGGTCTGGTTGAGGTCTATCGATTGCGGGTTCATGATTTGGTTTCCACTGTTGCAGCTAAGTGATTTATTGTAGTGACTGTCAGCCATTCAATATAAACCATGATTGGATATAATGTTAACTTGAAGTTCTCTATTTCCCCCCAGGCTTTGAAAACCC
>JBALVT010000136.1:0-11958 GCA_036961345.1 Halioglobus sp. | reverse complement strand
CCTCCAGCAGGTTCTTCCTCCGGGAGTGCTTAATGTGGTTAACGGCGACGGCCCATCGGTGGGCGAGCCCATGAGCTTGCATCCAGGTATCGATAAGATCTCCTTCACGGGCTCAACGGCCATCGGTAAGCGCGTGCAGGCAAATTGTGCACTCACCGTCAAACGCTGCACATTGGAATTAGGCGGTAAAGGGCCAGGAATTGTGTTGCCAGATGCCGACCTTGACATGGTCGCTCAAGGAGCGCTGTGGGGCGTGTATATGAACGCCGGCCAAGCTTGTGAGTCTGGCTCCAGGCTGCTTGTCCACGAAGATATCTACGACGACCTGGTCAAGAAGCTCGCCGAGCGATCAGCGCAGGTCGTTGTGGGAAACCCAATGGATCCTGCCACGGGTATGGGGCCTATGACGTCGGAGGCACACTTCAACAAGGTGCTTGCCTATATTCATTCCGGTGTCGAGGAGGGCGCTAGAGTTGCAGCGGGCGGCGGGCAAGCTGAAGTCGAAGGCTGCGAGGGAGGGTTCTTTGTTCAACCCACCGTGCTTGCCAACATGACTAATCAAATGAAAGCGGCTCGGGAAGAAATATTTGGGCCGGTGCTTGCTGTGATTAAGTTCTCCTGCGAGGAGGAAGCAATCGCATTGGCTAATGATACTGACTATGGCTTGTCAGCGGGCGTGTGGACTCGTGACCTGGTCAAGGCACAGCAAATAGCAGTGGAACTGAACGCTGGATCTATCTGGATCAATGATTGGCACATGATGCGTACTGATGCGCCTTTTGGTGGATTTGGTCAAAGCGGCCACGGGCGCGAATTCGGAAAATACAGTATCGACAGTTATGTCGAAACCAAATCGGTGTCGACTTCTTTTGAAACATCACCGGGTAAGAAGAGCCTACACCGTATAGTCCATACACAAATGGCCTAATTGCAGCGTAATCGCGCACAGGAGAATCAAACATGTCGAGCACCGGCTATTTTCAATACAACATGCGCACCGTCGTTCACAGTGCGTGGGGTGGCGTCATTCGTATACCCGCCCTAATGCAAGGCCTGGGTGCACGGCGCGTACTGTTGATCAGTGACATGGGTTTGAAAGATGTAGGTATCGTAGACAAAGTCGCCGCCACATTTGAAACCCTTCACTCGGGGACGGCCCCCATTCTGGCCGGTATTTATACTGATATCGAGCCAGATGCGGGCAGTGAATCCATTAACAAATGTACCCGATATGCGCGTGAAGTCGCAGCGGATGCGATCTTGGCGGTCGGTGGAGGCAGCGTGCTCGATGCGTCCAAGGCCGTAAAATATGCATTGCACCACCAAATCCTTGATATTGGCGACGCGCTACATGCCGGTTTAAAGCTGGAAAGCTGGCCGAAGGCACAGCCAATGGGTATTCCTCATTTAACGGTGCCGACTACTGCTGGAACGGGTGCTGAGGGGAGTAACGGTGCCGTTATACATAACGACAAAACGGGTGTGAAAGGGGGGATTGTTGCTCCTTATCTAGACGCAGACCTGTGCGTTTTGGATGCACAGCTCACCGTTGGATTACCTGCAGGACTCACAGCGGCTACTGGAATGGATGCTTTGACCCACGCTTTGGAGGGGATTGCCTCGCCCATAGCCAATCTTTTTTCAGATGCACATTGCATGATGTCAGCCCAGGCGATTGAGCGCTTCCTACCGCGAGCTGTGGTAAACGGCAAGGATGAAGAAGCCCGCAGTCAAATGCTTGCAGCGGCCTGCATGGCGGTCAATGGTTACTTGGCAGCGTTCAATGCCACACCTGTTCACAATTTTGGGCATGCATTCGGCGCCATGTATCACATACCCCACGGGGATGCCAACGCAGCGCTTTTGCCTATAGTGATGGAAAGCCTGATAGATTTTTACGCTCCCAACGCAGAGCGTCTGGCGCAGGCGCTGAATATGCCAACTAACGGCAAGTCTGGTCTTGATCTCCTTCATGACGTCATTGCAAAAATACGTGATCTGCAGCAGCAGACCGGTTGTGGCACCGACTTCAAACGCTGGAATGTCCGCGCTGGGGATATGGAGCAGATCATTATGGCCGTCGCAAGTGATCCGGTGGCCGTCATGTATCCGCTATCGCCTGAAAAAATACAAGAAATTGCCCTGAAAGTTATTGGGTAAAAGCACTTCTGGGGATATCGCAGTTATGACCAACTTCACCGGCACTGAAACGCCATTGGACATGTTCTACCACTGGGAGAGCAAGAAGCCCGACACAGTCTATTTACAGCAGCCTGTAAATCAGGTCTGGCATGATTTCAGCTGGCGTGAGGTCGGTGATCAGGCTCGTCGAATTGCCGCGGCACTGCAGTCAATTGGTGTAGAGGCTGGTGATCGCGTTTCGATTCTTTCCAAAAACTGCGCCCATTGGGTCATTGCTGATCTTGCGACGATGATGAGCGGCGCCTCTACCGCGCCGATTTTTACCAGTATGACCGGCGACGATGCACGTTATATTGTGGATCACAGTGGCGCCAGAATTATCTTTGTAGGTGCCACGGAGAACTGGGACTCGCTACGGAAGATACTCCCGGCTGATGTGAAAGTGATTTCTCTGCCCGGTACAGACGTTGCTGGCGCAGACTTTAACTGGGAAGGGCTGCTGTCAGACAATGAACCGCTGGCAGGCAACCCCTCTCGGGCGGGCACTGACGAAATAACCACGATTTACACCTCCGGCTCTACTGGATTACCAAAAGGTGTTGTCTACAATTTCGAAGGCGCGGGTCATATCGTACGCAATCTCGGCCAAACCTTTCGGATGACAGAAGAAGACCGTTTTATCTCCTACTTACCATTGGCACACGGGTTCGAGCGGGCCGCAATTGATTTCATGAGTCTGTATGCAGGCTGCACCATTGGATTCAATGAAAACCAAGCAACTTTTGCAGCGGATATGAAAACGATCAGGCCGACATTTTTCCAGTGTGTGCCCAGGCTTTGGAATAAATTTCAAGAAGGCGTTCTGGCAAGTATTGGCGGGCAGGAGTGTCTCGACAAACTCCTCGCAGACCCCAAGACCGCAGAAGCTACAAAAATGCAAATACGACAGAACCTTGGTCTTGATGAAGGGCGACTGCTTACAACAGGTTCAGCGCCTACTCCGATGCCTTTACATGAGTGGTATGAAAGACTCGACATGCCGCTGTGTGAACTTTACGGGCAGTCAGAAATTCTCTCTGGTACCACTAACTTACCTTGGGATCGCAAGGCGGGAACCCTGGGAAAGCCAACGATGAATACCGAACTAAAAATCGGTGAGAATGGAGAAATTCAGATAAAGGCAAAAGCTGTGATGACGGGCTATTTGCATGAACCGGAAAAGACTACAGAAACGCTCGTCGATGGCTGGATACACACCGGTGACAAAGGCGAGATCGACGAAGATGGATTTCTTAAGATCACCGGGCGAGTGAAAGAAATTTTCAAAACGGCAAAGGGTAAGTACGTCGCGCCACTACCTATCGAGAGTCTGTTCTCTTCAAATACGCAACTCGAACAAATGTGTTTAATGGGTAGCGGGCTGCCTCAAACTGTTTTGCTTGTGCAGTTGTCCGCTCAAGGTAAGGAAGAGAATATCAACATTCTGGAAGGCCAGTTACGCGATCAAATACTGAAAGTAAATTTGGAGCTGGACGGACATGCGAGAATTGCCGCTGTGATTCTTTCCTGCCAGGATTGGAACTCTGAAAACGGTTTGGTTACTCATACAATGAAAATAAAGCGGGCTGCTTTAGAAAAGCACTATGGACAACTCGCTGAAAACGCGTTTGCCCAGGGTGCATCACTATCAGCGCCATTGGTCATAAGTGAAGGTGCTGAATCGAACCTGCCATCATGATATCCACTAACAGGCCTCGATACACACTGCAAAGGGACTGCATCTAACATGGAAGATATTTCAACCATCGTCTCTCGCGTGGTGAATGCAGACTACGATCACTCTCACTATGTAATGCCAGAACAACCCTGGTGGGATAATCTTGAAAGCAATTTCCATAAGTACCCCGATAGCTTTGAACTGGATTTGCGCACCCAATTGATGGTGAACTCCACTGCCTATGCCGACGTGGGCGCTCGCACTTTGGTCGCCAGCATACTAGCCACTTTCTGCATGCCGCTGATGTTCAATCCCTTCAGCAAGTTCAAGGACCAGAAGGAGGTGGGATTCTACAAAGGGATGGCTGACTCCGGGGATGCCAGCGCGTTTTTTAAACGGCCACCACCAAACGTGGAAGTTAGAGAGACGGCTCCACGTTGGTTCCATTTCCAACCAGATGATGGTGAATGTGTAGGGTTGGAGTTCGATAGCCCGTTTGTTCCGGTTAACGAGTCTTTAGAGCAACGGTACTTACGCCATTCTCGCAACAGTGTTGCTCGAGCTCAGCACTGGCGGCATGACGGTGCCCCCAGACCGACAATTTGTGTGATCCATGGCTTCATGGCCGATGCGTACTGGGTAAACAGTAAATGGCTGGAACTGCAGTGGTTTTACAATAAGGGGTATGACATTTTGTTATACACCCTGCCGTTTCATGGTGAGCGACAAGGAAGGCTCTCACCCTTTAGCGGACATGGGTACTTCTCTGGTGGGTTATGTCACCTGAATGAGGCCATAGCCAATTCAGTCCATGACTTTCGGGTTTTCCTTGATTACCTGGATTCACGCGGTGTTGATCAGTATGGCGTGACCGGTATTAGCTTGGGTGGCTACACATCAGCGATTCTAGCGGCAGTGGAAGACCGGCTCTCTTTCGCCATTCCAAACGTGCCGGTTGTCAGTATTGTCGATATCATATTGGAGTGGGCCCCTGCGAGCTGGGTCGCCAAAGGTTTGATGGCAATGAATGACATTAGCATACGAGAGGCACGACATCAGCTGGCTGTGCACTGCCCCCTGACCTATCAACCATTGCTCCCAAAGGAGAGACTCATGATTGTCGGGGGAGCCGGTGATCGTTTGGCCCCGCCCAAACACGCGCGCCTGCTTTGGGATCATTGGGATCGCTGTCAGATTCACTGGTTTCCAGGGAATCACGTCGTCCACCTGGACAAAGGGAAGTATCTGAAAGAAATGCTCAGTTTCATGCGCGGTATTGACTTCGCATGAAGGTGATCAATATGGGCAAGCATTTATAGCGATACGGTCATATCTCTACAGTTACCGATCAAGCAAGATTTACTCAACTGAAGAGTGCTTCGAAGTATCTCTACAAACTTGATCAGTCGCTATGGAGGATTCAAATATGAGCGCCCTGAAAAACCTGAAAGTCCTGGATTTTTCGACTCTCTTGCCCGGTCCGTTTGCCACAATGATGTTGGCCGATATGGGTGCAGACGTACTGCGAATCGAATCAGCAAGCCGACCCGACCTGAGTCGCGAGCTCCCTCCGTTCATAGGCGGTGTATCAACCAAGCACGCTGCTTTGAATAGAAACAAGCGAGCGATAACGCTTGACCTTAAAAACGCGCATGCAGTTGAACTGGTCGAGCAGTTAGTCATGGAATATGACATCTTGTTAGAACAATTCCGTCCAGGGGTAATGGATCGCCTGGGATTGGGCTATGAACGCCTCAAAGAGCTGAATCCACGTTTGATTTTCTGTTCCATCACCGGATACGGTCAGACAGGTCCTTACCGTAACCGTGCAGGTCACGACAATAATTACCTATCAATAGCAGGTATCAACGGCTATTCAGGCAGGTGGGGTGAAAAACCCCCGCTAATGGGCACCCAAATAGCGGATATTGCCGGGGGTTCCCTACATGGTGTGGTGGGAATTCTCGCAGCGGTCAACCATCGACACGTCACTGGTGAGGGGCAATACATTGACGTCAGTATGACGGATGCCTCGTTTTCACTCAATGTGATGCACGGAACAGATTGTTTGGCGGCTGAGCTGGAGCCCACTCCGGGAAAAGAGATACTAAACGGAGGTAGCTTCTACGATTACTATGAGACCGCCGAAGGACGATATTTTTCTGTTGGCAGTCTCGAACCGCAATTTTTTGAGCGTCTTTGTCTAATTCTGGGTGGTGAGGAGTTATTGAAGCAGGGCGTCAAACAGGACCCAGCGCGCCAGAAGGCGTTCAAAAAAACCTTGGAAGCAATATTCAAGACGAAAACGATGGCTCAGTGGCAAACCATATTCAGCGACCACGATGCTTGCGTCGAACCGGTCTTGCAGTTTTCGGAAGCGTGCAAACACGAGCAAATACAAGAGCGGGAAATGGTCGTTTCCGTGCCGCATTCAAATGGCTCCAGTGTTGAACAGATCGCTCACCCCATTAAGATGTCAGCCAGCAAACCAATGTACAGACATGTTGGCGTCAAGCTCGGGGAGCACAATGAGCAGATTCTCGACGAGCTCAATGTCGATGCGGAAAAACGAGAGGCATTGCTGTCTTCAAGAGGAATGGGGTAGAGAGCAACTCACTAATTGCGCCGCGCAATAATGAACACCATAGCAAACCTAAAAAGTATTCGTCGACGTCAAAGAGGTTGAAAAAGTGAAACAGCTAACGGGTCAGGATACAATTTATCTCAATCTGGAAGGAGAGGAAACAACGACGCATGTCACTGCGATGATGGTGATGGACCAGTCTACAGCCCCCGGTGGTCTTGTGACGTTCAAGCAAATTCTGAAGCATGTAGAAAATTGCCTGCCGGACCTCCCAATGCTCACTCAAAAGCTTGTTCGGGTGCCGATGCAGCTGGACTATCCCTTTCTTGGCTACGATGAAGAATTCGATTTGGAATTTCATGTTCGACATATTGCGCTTCCCCAGCCAGGGGATTGGCGTCAATTGTGTATTCAAGCTGCCAGGATTCACTCGCGTGGGCTCGACCTAACCAAGCCCCTGTGGGAGATGTACGTCATTGAAGGTGTCAATCACGCCAAGGCGCATCCGCCGGGGAGTTTCGCGGTACTGTTAAAGATACACCATGCGCTTGTGGACGGTGGTGCTTTCACTGTCCTGCTGTCCCACTTGCTGGATATGTCAGCGAATACGCCTAAACGTAAAGCCAAAACGAGCATTCAGACACGCGCACCCCAGCGCAGTGAAGCTTTGTTCATGTCGCTGAAATCGGCATCGCTCAGGCCTATCGCCTTTACCCGACTGTTGTCACAACTTGCACCACGTTACTTACGTTCAAAGCTGGGGGCATCCTCGAGTGAACAGAAGCGACTACCGAAACCCAAAACACTGTTCAACGGCATGATCGGAAAGAACAGGGCGGTCGAAGGCACTGAATTTGATCTGAGGGAATTTAGTCATATCAGATCGTTGGTGAAAGGCTGCACCATTAACGATGTCGTGCTGGCGATATGTGGCGGTGCAATTCGGGACTACCTTTCACACCGTGGCGATTTGCCTGACACTACTCTGGTCGCTGGTGCACCGGTGAACTTGAATCCCAATCGACAAGATGCCTCTGACAATGACATTAGCTTGATGCAGCTGGCCATTCAAACGCACATTGCTGATCCGCTAGAGCGGTTAGAAGCGGTTTACATTGCATCGAGCAAGTCAAAACAAGATAGCGAGGTGCTCGGATCTCGCAATTTGGGGGACCTATCAAAGCAGATTCCCGCACCGCTGTTGTCGCTGGCAACCAATGTTCTGTACAAATCTGGGTTGATCGGCAGTATGGGGCAGCTCTTTAATCTGATCATCACTAATGTGCCCGGGCCGAGACAACCTTTGTACTTTTGCGGAGCGAGAATGAATGGTATTTACGGAATGGCTCCGTTGGCACATACGCTAGGCCTGGTCATCAGTCAGATGAGCTATAACGGCAAAATGTTTTTTGGTATCACCGCTGACAGGGATTCTATTCCCGACCCCGATTTATTGGTTCAATTCCTGAACGAAAATTTCGCTCAGTACCAGTCACTGCTTAGCGACGCTTCGAAAGCCAAGAAGAAAGTGAAAAGAAAGGCTAGTCCGCGTCGAAAGAAGAACCTCGGTAGAAAAACCTGATAGATAACGCGTGGCGCTCGCTAGCTCAAAAAAACGGTGCCCGATTTAGTTTTTTTCTGACCCCCACTGATTTTCAAGTATAAAGCATTAGCCATTTAGTGGCGTAGGAGTTCAGCGCATTGGGCACTTTGGAGAACCAAATGGCAACAATAGCCAACGGAGAATCAATCGGGCTGTGTGCTACGGATTATGAGCTGTTGAGCCAGCTGGAAAGGGGTTTGGTAGCATCTGCACCAGACTTCAGTGATGGTATGGGACTGACAGAACGACAGTTAGCCTGCAGGATCAAACATTTGGAAAAAAACGGTATTGCACAAACACTTCCCCTAACCAGTATTGAAGCAAGCGGACAGAAGATCGCCCACTTTTTCATCTGTGTTAGCAATCGTACTGCTGAAGATGTTGCAAATGAGATCGCGAATCTCCACTCCATGATCGTAGTCGCGAGCTTACGCGACAAGTACCATCTCATGGCCAGCGCGCTTATCTCCGAAGACCATTCATCGTATCAGGCGTTGAGAGAACTCTCAGTCATTCCAGGTATAGCGAATGTAAAAATTGAGCTTGTACTGCATCAGGTCGTTAATCATATTGGTCATATCCGTTTTGCGGGCGCCAAAGCAAGGAGCCCCACAATCCATCCCAAACCCGAGATGGCGGTGGGTTTCGCGAATGGTTCAATGGACGCACTCGACGTTGGCCTTGTTACACAGCTGCAAGAGGGTAGCCGAGTAAGTAACCGAAAAATTGCCCAAAAGTTCGATGTGACCGAAGGAGCGGTTCGCTATCGAATCAAGAAACTTCAGGAACGTAATCTTCTGAAATTTGTCCCTGCCTTTGATCCTGCAGTACTCGGTCTATGTTATTGGTCGTGGCTGCAGTTTGATATTCAGCCGGAATACCATGATGAAGTTCTCGCTACGATACGATCGTGCAGTTGGATAAAGTATCTTGCCGTTACGACCGGAGTGAAATCGCTTGCTTGCCTCGCTCTAACTAGAAGTGAAAAACATCTGGCAGCCATTGTCGAAAATGAAATTCGGAAGCTGCCCGGTGTGCGGAGTGTGTTCGAATCGCAGCTAACCGCCAATCACAAGCTCGATAAACGTTGGGGGTCGTTTTCATAGGGCTGCCACTCATAAAACGGTTGGCGAGCTCTACGCAGAGTGGTAATTGGACCGTCGACATCGCAACGGGCACAGCAACACGCTGATTCGGTCGGTTCAATAATCAATATTGCCATGCGAATAGGTACATTCGATCATTCAACCAACATGCGTTCGTGGATAACCTTATAAATCTCACTCATCCCTGAAAGAGATTATGTATATGAATAAGAAATTTTCTCGCACACTTATCGCTGCGGCGGTAGTTCTGGCAAGTAACGAAGTTATGTCACAGATGCTTGAAGAGGTCGTCGTCACCGCACAGAAACGCGCTCAAGGCATACAAGACGTTCCAATTTCTGTGTCAGCCTTTTCGGGAGAAAAACTGCAAGACTCGGGTGTGCAGAATATGGAATCAGCTTCAGATGCTGTTCCCAATTTCAAAGTTTCACGCAATGCGATACAGGACACAATTTCGATACGCGGTGTTAACTCAGACCTTCAGGCAGGCGGTGATCAATCAGTTGGTATTTTTCTCGATGGCGTTTTCCGGGGGCGCGGCGTTCAGTCTCGCTTCACCTTTGCCGATATGGAACGTCTGGAGGTCCTGCGTGGTCCGCAAGGAACGCTGTTTGGTAAAAATACTGCCGCTGGTGCACTGAATATTACCTCCAAAAAACCGACTGATGAATTTGAAGCCGAAATCAGCGCCATGTATGAGTCGGAGTACGATGCGACGGAGATAAACGGCTATGTATCAGGTCCTTTGACCGACAGTTTGCGCGGCCGAGCATTTTTCGTGACACGAGATAGGGATGAAGGCTGGGTTAATAATAGCTATTACAATTCAGACGACCCCCAGAGCGACGAATGGACAGGGCGGTTATCACTGGATTGGGACATCTCGGATAGTCTTACAGCGTCTTTCAAATACGAGCACTATAACTTCGACACACAGGGCGGCCCTTACGAAATCATAGCCACAAGTGACATCCCTTCTGCCTTGCTCCCTATTTCTACTGCGGATATGGCCTCCTTGGGTCTGATTGATGACAAGCTTAACGGCAAGACAAGTATCGGTGCGGGCGTCGATGCTCTAGGTGGCTATGTTCCTGAAATGGACGAGGGGACAAGCTATTTTCATGACGGTGATGGTGATGAGATTGCCGTGAAGCTGGATTGGGAGCTGGACGCCGGTACTTTGACTACCATTTTGGCGCACTCCGAGTATAGCTTCGATCGTTACAATGACGCAGATTACGGTCCCTTGGCGGTTGCGAATTTTTACGATAGTGAAGACTATGAACAGGACAGTTTGGAAGTGCGCTTTGCTTCCGCAACCGGTGGTACATTTGACTATCTAGCAGGTATTTACTACCAGAGCGCCGATCTGGACGCTACCGGTGATACCCAATTCTGGGCACCTTCGGCACTAGGCGCATTGGGTTTGAACGGAATGCAGCGTATCCACTATTTGGATCAGGAGTCGGACACCTGGGCTGTTTTTGGTCAGCTCACCTGGCACATCTCTGATGTGCTGCGACTGAACATCGGTGGACGATACACCGAAGAGGAAAAAAATGCCGACCAGGGGGCCCATCTATATGCCAAAGTACCAGCAACCGAGCCTCTTAACCCTGCCCCTGGAACAGAGCTGCCTGACGTATTCGTGTCGGCTCTTAACGGTCTTATTGAGATGGGTGATGGTCCACACGATAATGAGCTCAAACTGGATGAGGACGACTTCTCGCCGACTGCCAGCCTGCAATGGGATGCCAGCGATGAGCTTATGTTTTATGCTTCGTTCGCTCGTGGTTTCAAGGGTGGTGGTTTCAATGCGTTCTCTCTTATGGATACTCCTGAGGAGGCGGTTTATGATCCGGAAGAGGTCACCTCTTACGAGATAGGCGGTAAAATGTCTTTGCTGGATGGAGCTGCTGAACTAAACATAGCAATTTTCCACATGGAGTTTGAAGACATACAGACCACACAGTTTACCGGCAACACAGGCTTTGTTGTCGGCAATGCTGCGCAAGCCACCAGTCAGGGTATTGAGCTGGACGGCCGCTGGCTGGCCACGGAAAAATTGATGCTCTCGGGCAATATTGGCTATATCGATTTTGAATTCGACGATTACCTCGAAGCTGGATGCACAGGCCTGCAAATCTACAATATGCAGCAAGCGGGTCTAGGCCAGTCAGGCGCTGATTGCTCTGCACAAGGAATCAACGATCTTTCCGGGCGTACCAACCAGGACGTACCAGAGTTGACTGCCACTTTGGCGGCAGAATATACCCAGCCGATAGGAAACGACTATGATCTTCGAGTGGTTGTTGACTTGAACTACAGTGACGAGTACTACGCGACCGCCGATTTGGATGAAAATACTGTGCAGGATTCCTTCACCAAGTACAATGCCAGCATGATTTTTGGCCCCCTGGACGGGAAGTGGGACCTATCCCTAATTACGCGCAATCTAACGGATGAGAAAACCTTCTCTTACGCCAATGACGTTCCACTGTTTTCTGACAGCCACTTTGTGGGTCTAGAGTCGGGTCGTACGTTAGCGGTTCGAGGTCGGTATAGGTTCTAGTAGCGCTTTTTGGTGGTCCGAGGCCCGCTTTTTTTACTGACTCTGCAGTTGTCTTGTTTTTTTGATGAGATAAACTGCGGCTGAGCTGGGTTTCCGTCGACCAAAAGTTCAAAATAGTAATGTTTTCGATGGGAACCTGTCGCCTTTTCAATCACGTTGAAAAGACGACATATGGCCGCAGCCGTGATACTGGACGAAGATTGGTTCTCGTTCATTTCAGGGATAAGCGCCATG
>JBALVT010000135.1:0-11982 GCA_036961345.1 Halioglobus sp. | reverse complement strand
AAATAACAATATCAAAAGGCTCCGCCACGTTTATTCCCTCTTGTTATTCAAAAGACCGACGCGCCATCTTCTGCACCGCCGACCAGGGAGCGGAAACCGGCAAATAATTCCCGGCCCATGCCTACGTTTGCATGAACAGTGAAAACCACTGGCTCACGGGATTCGAAATTTTCTTCCAGAACCCGTAAAACGCCCGCTTCTGCGTTGAGCTCAATGAGATCGCCATCGCGCAGCTTCGCAATAGGTCCCAGATCCAATGCTTCGGGCGATAGATGTATGGCAGCAGGCACTTTGCCGGAAGCCCCAGACATACGTCCATCGGTTACCAGCGCAACTTTAAACCCGCGATCTTGTAACAGTCCAAGATAGGGCGTTAACTGATGCAGTTCAGGCATACCATTGGCTTTAGGACCCTGTAACCTAACCACAGCAACAAAATCTTTCTCCAATTCTCCGGCGTCAAATTTTTCCTTAACATCACCCTGGTGCTCAAAAATAATGGCCGGCGCCCTAACGACCCGATGTTCTGGTTTTACTGCTGAGACTTTTATAACAGAGCGACCGAGGTTTCCGGTTAACAGTTTGAGACCACCCTCTATGCTGAAGGGATCGTCTCGACTACGCACAACGTCCTTGTCCAAACTGGTAAGGGGACCCGGGCGCCAATCGATACCACCCACATCACCGTCCAAAAAAGGCTCATCGCAATAGCGTGTCAGCCCGCCCTCTCCCAGCACCGTTTTTACATCATCATGTACCAAGCCGGCTGCCAGTAGCTCCCGAATCAACAGCGACATACCCCCGGCCGCCTGAAAGTGATTCACATCCGCTTGGCCATTGGGATAGATGCGACACAGCAGGGGTACAATCTCGGACAGGTCGGCCATGTCCTGCCAGTTAATAATGACGCCTGCGGCTCTGGCGATCGCAATAATGTGGATCGCGTGATTAGTCGAACCGCCTGTGGCGAGTAAACCTACGATGCCATTGACAAGACTTCGCTCATCGATGATTTCGCCCACCGGGGTGTAGCCGGATGACAAAGCGGTTATCTCAACCAATTGTTTCACTGCGGCCCGTGTCAACTGTTCTCGCAAGGGCGTGCCCGGATTGACGAAAGAGCTGCCGGGCAGGTGTAAACCCATCATTTCCATCAGCATTTGATTGCTGTTGGCGGTACCGTAAAAAGTGCAGGTACCCGCGCTGTGATAGGACTGAGTCTCAGCTTCCAGCAATTCCTTCCGTCCCACCTTTCCCTCGGCGTAAAGTTGCCTGATCCTGACTTTCTCTGTATTAGACAAGCCAGTGAGCATTGGTCCAGCGGGAACGAACACGGCAGGAAGATGGCCAAATGCAAGCGCTCCTATCAGCAAACCAGGAACAATCTTGTCACACACACCCAAACAGACCACACCATCGAACATGTCGTGGGACAGCGCCACACTGGTGCCCATTGCAATGAGATCACGGCTGAACAGTGACAGTTCCATACCTTCGCGACCCTGAGTAACACCGTCGCACATTGCGGGAACGCCGCCGGCAAACTGCGCCACCGCACCGGCTTTCCGAGCCGCACTTTTTATAATCTCGGGGTAGTCGTGAAAAGGCTGATGGGCGGATAACATATCGTTGTAGGATGAGACGATCGCCAGATTTGCCGATCGGTCCACCGCCAGAGTAGATTTGTCCTGTGGTTCGGAGGCTGCGTAAGCATGTGCGACATTGCCGCAAGAAAGACGTGTGCGAGAGGCTCCGTCTTTCCGGGCGCCACGAATTTTCTCCAAATAGTCCGTTCTACTCTTCTGGCTGCGTTCCAATATTCGCTGTGTAACGGCGGCAACTCTGTCGTTAATCATTCCACGGTAGCCTTTTCCTGAGGTTTAAGACGAACCTTTCGCACCAGAACCCTATGCACCTTGGGAGCCGTGAATTCTGTAGCGATTAGCCGTAATGTAATTCAATTACATTATAGTGGCTATAATAGCCTTTTTACAAGCAATATATGTAATCTAGTTAGATTTTGTTACGGCAATCTCAAGAAGAGAGCAAGCCAGTGAGCCCTCGAGCTTCACGAGGTCCTGCCTGGCCTCTTCTCCAGCTCCAATCGAACCTCATGTGCCTTTTGCTCAGTGATTGGGTAGGAGGCAATCAACCAGATTGCGATCGCTGAGGAAACCAAAGGAATAGCCACGTCGAATATACGCATTAGAAAAATGGTGCTCGGCGCCTGATCACCTCCCAGCGCCACGTCGAAGCCCGTAACATTGAGCAAGATACCGCCGATAGCCAGTGCTGCCGCCAACCCGAGCTTTACGACCCACCAATATATGGAGCCAAACATCCCCTCGCGCCTGGAGTGGGATTCCAGTTCATCCATATCGCACACATCTGCAATCATCGACCCCATCAGCGTAAATAGACCACCGAGGCCAAACGCTATAAACGGCGCGGGAACCAGAAGTAGCAAGGGATAATCAGGAGAGTAGCAAAACCACTTCAATGCATAGCCGAGCATCGAAACCCCAGTGGCGATAAAGAAGGCGCGCCGCTTACCGATTTTGGTAGAAAGCCAACTGATAAAAAATATGACACCGAAGGTAGCAAATGCAGAAACAGTGCCTGACCAGCCAGCATATTCTGCACCCAAGGCCTGATCACCGGCGAAGACATAATAAATAATGACGTAGGACTGAAACGAGGCAACCAGCATAAAACCGTTGAACACCATGAACGTCGCCAGGCAAAGCTTCAAAAAGGGCGAGAACTTAAGCGCCATAGCAAAGCCTCTAAAGAAGTTTCCTGTGCTCTCACGAAAATTGGACTTTATCTTGGAGACCGCGGCGTCACTAAAGCGTTCCCGCAGGAATATCGCGGGTATAACACCAATCACAATCACGGCACCGCCTATCGCGATCGCCAATGAACCGGCTCCGCTCGCCAGATCATCAAACATGGCGTCATTTTGCATAATCCACAAAAACCAGGGCGAAATTAAATAGGCCAACTGACCCATGAAATTCTGCACGGCCATCAACCTGGTACGCTCGTGATAATCAGGAGTGAGTTCGTATCCAAGGGCGACCCAGGGGGTTGCGAAAATCGTGTAGGCCAAATAGAACACTAAAGAGCCAACGAGAAAGGACCAAAAATAGTAGCTTTCACTCTTGCCCTCAGGCAGTTGCCAAAGCAGCGCAAAAATAAGTCCGGCAGCAATGGCCCCAACAAAGATATACGGTCTGCGTCGACCCCAGCGCGAATTGGTCTGGTCGGAGATATAGCCCATCAGTGGATCGGTCAGGGCATCGATGAGCCGAGGCAGCGCTCCCAGCAAACCCACCAATGCGGGATTCATTCCCAGACCCAGGTTAAGGACGATGACCATCCCGCCCATCGCAGCCGCAAGAATGTTATTTACAAAGGCCCCCATCCCGTAGATCACCTTTTTCAAGAGAGGGATTTTGTCTTCGACAGGGGTCTTGTAGTGTACAGGCTGAGTCATTGCAATCCTCGGAGGACTCCCTGACCGTTGGTGCAATGGGTCTGGCCAAGGGTTTTATAATTATCATCAAAAGTCTGCTTAACAACGCAGTTACTTGCAAGAGAATTGAGCTAAAGAGGACTTTAGTTGCGATTTGGGTGCTCAGCGACCCACATCAGAAGACCACAACGGCTTGAAGATTCTACCTGTTAAGAGCTCGCACGCATCCAGACAAGCCGGGTTGCTCCGCTGTGACAATTGCCAGTGGTACCTGAGCGTTAAATTCCCTGAATCGCCCTTTGTCCTCAAAGCGATCACGGAATTTATCCACATCCAGAAAATCAAGAATTCTGGGAATAATACCCCCAGAAAGGTAAACCCCGTCGCCCGCACCCATCATCAGAGCCACATCGCCGGCCATAGAAGCCAGGATAGCGTAAAAGTCTGCAACTGCGCGCAGACAGTACTCGTCGCCCGCCTGTGCACCGGCCGTAATTTCAGGTGCAGGTAACTCCCTTTCATGCCCGTCTAGCCGACAGTTGGCCCAATACAAGTTCGCCAGTCCCGTTCCCGACAACACCCTCTCAATAGACACTCTGTCATAGCGCTGCCACAGTATTCCAAGCAAATTGGCCTCATGTGCATTGACCGGGGCGAAGGCGACATGGCCTGCTTCAGAAGGAAGTATTTCGCCCGAGGGGAGCATAGCCGACACACCCAAGCCTGTTCCCGGGCCCATTACCGCTTTGACACCACCGCCCTGGGGACGTGGCGTTCCCAGCCACTGCAACTCGGCTTCGCCTAAAACATCTATGCTCAACACCTGCGCGCTAAAATCATTAATGATGGTAAGAGTCACTTGAAGCGATTCTCCCAATTCTCGCTGACTAAACGCCCAGTGATTATTGGGAAGGTCTATCCAGTCAGATTCTACCGGGCCTGCCACCGCAAGGCAGATGTTGTCCACCCATCCAACATGGCCGCGCTCCATGTAGGCGCGAATGGCGTCAATCAGGAAAGTAAAACTCGCACAAGGAAACACCTCAATGCCACGCAACTCTTTGCTACCACCTTCGACATAGGCAAACCTGGCATTGGTCCCACCTATATCCGCAACGATCTGAATACTTGAGATCGGGGCTTCATCACCTGATACATTCATAGCAATCAGGTCAGTACCCCAAACCGAAACCGTAGGGAAACAACGGGTCGTAATTCTCGTCGCCTCTCTTTACCTGCTGGTCAGCATTTTTAGGCCAGGAAAAGGAGAGCTTCCCACTGAAGTTACTATCGCCAAATAAAACATCACCTACTCCCTGACCCTCAGAACCGGGCAACCAGGCAGCAACAAATGCAGACGAAGCTTCAAGCTCTGAGTTTGTCACCAGGGGACGACCGGAGATCAAAACTACAACAACCGGAATACCTTTAGATGCAATACGAGTGATGGTTTCAAGATCTTCAGGATGTAAATCCTCGAGCACGACCGTGCTCCCATAGGGCTCTAACACCTTTAGCAAACCATTAATTTGCGACCCTGCCTGCACAATGACATCATGTCCCGTACGGATATCGCCCATACCCTCCGCATAGGGTGTTTCCCCGATGACCACCACGGCAACGTCGTGTGCACTGGAATCTGCTTCGACACCTGTTCCATCGACGCTCAACACAGCATTGGGCGCCAGTGCCTGAATACCCTCCCAAATCGACGTACCGCCATCGATGAAGTCATTGCCGGAGGTTCCCTGCCAGGCAATAGTGAAACCGCCGCATTGATGGCCGAGATCGTGGGCATTCTTACCCGCCACCAAAATTCGGTGGCCCTTTTTAAGGGGTAAAACGTCATCTTCGTTTTTCAAAAGCACCATTGATTTACTAACGGCCTCTCGAGCTATCTCCCGGTGAGCAGTGCAGCCAAAGCTCTCATGGTTTGACCAGGGTCTTAAAGCCGGACGAGGCTTTTCAAACAACCCGTAGGCAAACTTAACCGCCAATATCCTACGCACCGCGTCGTCAATCCTTTCCATTGCCACGGTTCCTCGGGCGACATGGTGGCTTAAGTGTTCGATAAAAGAGCGCCAGTTTTCCGATACCATAAACATATCAATACCGGCATTAACGCCCATGGCAACGGCGTCGAAATAATTTTCGGACAGGTAGTCGATGCCATCCCAGTCAGATATCACAAAGCCCTTGAAATTTAGCCTTTCTTTTAACAGGTAACTTACCAGGTAGCGATGACCATGACATTTTTCGCCCTGCCAGCTATTGAAAGAAACCATTACCGTCAGCGCGCCCGCTTCTATCGCGGGAATATACGGAGCAACGTGTAATCGCTCAAGTTCCTGCTCACTGACTGAGGTTTCACCCTGATCAATACCATGGGTGGTTCCCCCATCTCCCACCCAGTGCTTCACGCAGGCGGCGACGCTGTCGGTTCCAAGATCTCCCTGCAGGCCGCGCACAAATTCACCGGAATAGGACGTCACGATCTCGGGGTCCTCGGAATAACTCTCGTAGGTTCGCCCCCATTGATTATTGCGAGCAACTGCCAGCGTCGGAGCAAAGGTCCATTCAACCCCAGTCGCCAGAATTTCCCTTGCGGTTACCTGGGCAACTCTTTTCAGCAGTTCTGGATCGTTGGCCGAACCCAGACCGATATTGTGGGGAAATATTGTGGCCCCAGTGACGTTGTTATGGCCGTGTATGGCATCGACGCCATAGATTACAGGGATCGCCAGATGCTCTTCATCGTGCTCCATTGAGGCCACCCAGTAGGCATCATTCATAGAGACCCAATCCCGCACCAGATTGTCACCAGGGCAAGAACCACCGCCACTAAGTACAGAACCTATGTGCCAGACCTTGAGCTCTTCGGGAGAAATAGACATGCGCTCCGTCTGTACCATCTGGCCGATTTTCTGCGCCAGGCTCATTTTGGCCAGAAGTGCTTCTACTCTTTCTGTTATGACCGTATCCATTTATCTGTCACTCACTCTTTGTCAATTTTCCCGATTCACGGGCTCTACACCAGCTATTCTCTAACTTTCAATAGGCTTCTGAAACCCCGACTCAACTTAGCCCTTTAAGCGGGCACCAGAATCCTTTCCAACTCTTCCAACGACTTTCCCCGGGTTTCAGGGAGTAAGCGCACGATAATTATCAAACCGATGACGGCAAAAACCGCATAGATGAAAAACGTCCCGGCAGTGCCTAGGTTGGCTAGCTGCCAGGGAAACACCAGCTGCACTAAAAAACTGACCGCCGAGTTTATCAGGCCAACAAAAGAGATCGCGAGGCCGCGTATCCGATTGGGAAAGAGTTCGGAGAACAACACCCACATTACCGGACCGATGGATATGGCAAAGCAAGCCACGAAACCCAATATGCCGAAAAGAATAAGAAGTGGATTGACTGAGATAGCCGCTGTAATCAACTGAGATTCAAATTGTTGAAAAGACGCCGCGCCAATCGACTCGCTCAAGGCCTGTTTGAAACTGATATCGCTGGAAAACGTGACATCCTGGATTTGCGCCAGAGCGGCTACATTTACCGAATCGGCAAGGCCGGCAATCGCTTCCTGCGAGAGGTTGTACGTCGCGGAGTTGAAACTCCAGGCTAGCAAAAACATGCAGACGGCGATACCCGCTACCCCAAAGACCAGCAGAGGCTTTCTTCCCAACCGGTCAATCAACATCATCGCGAATACAGTAAATACCAGATTGGTCAAACCCACCAATACCGCTTGCATAAAGGCGGCGTCGGTACCAATACCCGACTGCTCAAAAATCATTGGCGCGTAAAAAAAGACTGAGTTGATGCCCGTAATTTGCTGCAATACCGCCACAGATACGCCTATCGCCAGCACCAGTCGCATCGGTTTGGCAAACAGGGCGGCATAGCCAGGTTTTCGCTCTGAGGCCTTTTCATTTTCGAGAGACAGAGCAATTTCCGAAATATCTTTACTGGCCTGATTCGGATTGCTAACCAGACTCATCACCTTCAATGCTTCGTCATTGCGCCCACGCATAATGAGCCAGCGTGGACTTTCAGGGACCAAATAAAGGCAAAAGAAATATAGCAGTGCAGGTGCTGCTTCCAGACCCAGCATCCAACGCCAGTTCCATTCGGCCATATGCAGGCTAATCGCCCAATCGGCCTGGGACTTCCCCAACTGAAGAATCAAATAGTTGCTAAAAAAAGCGACAGAGATACCCAGCACAATGTTCAGCTGATTAAAGGAAACCATGCGGCCTCGGTGTGCAGCGGGCGAGATTTCCGCGATGTACATCGGCGCGATAATCAGCGCCATCCCCACTCCAAACCCACCGACAATTCGCGCGGCTACCAAAGTTGGAAATGACGTGGCCAAAGCGGAGAAGACAGCAGAAATCCCAAACAAAACGGCCGCGGCTCTCAGCAGTGGCTTGCGCCCAAATTTGTCGCTCAACGGACCCGCGACCATCATCGCGAAGGTTGCAGCCAGTGCAAGTGACGCCACCGACCAGCCAAGCTCGAGTTTACTCAGTTGAAATTCTATCTCGATGAAACCAACGACGCCCGAGATTACAGACGCATCAAAGCCCATCAGGAAGCCACCCAGTGCGACGATAAGCGCCGTCCGTGTGGTGAACCTTCCCGGGCTACTCATTTGAACAGCTCTGATCGATTTATTTCAGTCACTTTACAACCTCGAACTCGCTCCACAAATCGGTATCCGAGTTTCCTCCAATCCACACATGAAACATTCCCGGCTCGGTAACACGTTCCATCTTGCGGTTATAAAAAGCCAACTCATCTGTGTGAAGCGTAAAATTCACGGTCTCACTTTGTCCGGGGTCAAGCCTAACTCTGCTAAAACCTTTAAGCTCCTTTACTGGCCTGGTCACATTGCCCACCAGGTCTCTGACGTAAAGCTGAACGACTTCCACAGCGGGATACTCACCGGTGTTGTGAAGCGTAGCACTGATTTGCACGGTTTCTCCCATAGTGACATGGCCAGACGAAACCGCAATATCTCTGTATTCGAAGGTAGAATAGGACAGCCCAAATCCAAATGGAAACAGTGGGGAGAAACCGGCATCCAGATGAAACGCAGACATTCCCAGAGAAGTCTGGGAAGCCTTGCCATCAATCTCATCAATATGCGTGATGGAATCATGACTAGGAGGCCTGCCGGTGTTTTTCCTGGCATAGTACATGGGAATTTGTCCGACAAGACGGGGAAAGGTGATGGGAAGCTTCCCCGATGGCGATTCAACGCCGAACAGTAAATCGGCGATAGCCGGCCCACCCATGGTACCGGGGTGCCAGGCATAAAGTACCGCAGAAACTTTATCGAGAATGCTCTCCAGTGTCAGAGGTCTGCCTGCCATAACGACCAGCACAATTGGTTTCCCGGTGGCTGAAATCGCTTCAATCAGACTTTCCTGATTACCCGGCAAATCAATTTCAGCCCGACAATGCGCCTCTCCCGAAAGAATGGACTCTTCACCGAGCACCATAATGACCGCATCTGACTCGCTAGCAATGCTCACCGCCTCGTCAAAACCGTGTTCATTTCGGCTTCTTGAAGTTTCCAGTCCCGGCGCCCAGCGAACTTCGACGTCTTCACCCACCAGTGCATGAATCGCCTGTAAGCAGGTTTGGCTGTGATGTGACTCACCGTCGAATACCCAGGTGCCGAGTTGCTCATAGCCATCGTCAGCTAGTGGCCCGATAACGGCTACCGATCCAAGATTCTCCTTTGACAGCGGAAGGGTACGGTTGTCGTTCTTCAGCAAAACACAGCTCTTAAGCGCTGCATCCTTCGCGATTTGCAGGTGTTGAGCATTGACCACTCGCGGAAACTTACCGGGGTCTGTGTACGGGTTCTCAAACAGGCCCAGTTGAAACTTGGGTAAGAGAATATTGGAAACCATCTCGTCAATTTGCTCTATTGTAATCGCGTCTTCTTCTAACAGTGCTTGCACATGCTGCGCATAGAGATCGCTGGCCATTTCCATATCTACGCCGGCGTTCAGCGCTTCAAAAACAGCATCGTGATCGTTGGCGGTAAACCCGTGAACCGTCAGCTCCTTGATCGCATCCCAGTCGCTAACGACGAATCCCTTATAATTCCACTCCTCACGCAAAATCTGTTTCATCAAAAATTCATTGCCGGCACCAGGAACACCGTTTAGATCGCTGAAGGATGACATGAAGGTACCAACACCTGCGTCCAGTGCGGCCTTGAACGGTGGCAGGTACACGTTACGCAATTCGTTCTCGGGTATATTGGTCGTGTTGTAATCCATGCCGCTCTCAGAGGCACCATAGCCCGCGAAGTGTTTCGCACAGGCCAGGATGGATCCGGGATCATTGAGGCTCTTCCCCTGAAAGCCGCGAACCATCGACGCACCCAGCACACTGCATAAATGTGGGTCCTCACCCAGACTTTCAGCAATTCTGCCCCAGCGCGGATCTCGCGCAATATCGATCATGGGCGCAAAAGTCCAATTCACGCCAACCGTCGCTGCTTCAATGGCTCCAATGGCAGCTCCGCTTTCCACCACCGCCGGATCCCAACTGGCAGCCTGACCCAGGGGAATGGGAAATATCGTCTTAAAACCATGAATGACGTCCCGACCTATCAGCAGTGGAATCCCGAGTCGGCTTTCCTGCGCAGCAATCCGCTGAAGCTCGTTAATTTCCTCAACATTCACTTCATTGATAACCGAGCCCACTCGGCCTTCTCGTATTGCCTGGTGAAGATCGTGCCCTCCGCCGTTAACTTGGCTCATTTGCCCAATTTTCTCGGCCAGTGTCATTTGCGCAACCAGGCCCTGAACCCGACTTTCATTGGCACTCGCATCATCTGAAGATCGTGGCAAACAGTTGTTCTGAGGCATTCCTATCCCATTCCTTAGGCTACAGTTATCGACTGTAAACGCGCACTCCAAACCCGTTCGACAATTTGAACGGCACAATGGAGAATCAAGAGGGGGATTATTTCGCGTTGGAGCCTTGCCTGGCTACCACAATACGGCTAAACGGACCGAGCTTGAGGCAGGACGGACTCACTTTTGAACCCCTAAGGGTCACGCATTGGTTCTTAACAGTATGTCATAAGGCACGGAGCGCTGATAAACCTTCTTAACACACAGTAACTGGGCCCTTATCGATATACTCAAAAAAACTGAAATCGGCATAAGCTCGGCCACGCGATACATCCTGGCAACACATACCAACAAAAGTGCCCGTGAAGTTAGCATGTTCATTACTTCCCGCCTCATCGGACAATAAACTGTAATCCAGTGTCAGTGGTATCAATCGCCAGTCATTTTGATTTATCGCCCAATAGAACTGCAATTTATCTTCCGTCACTTTGGCTCGAAGAAATACAGACTCCTGTTCTGTGATACCAATTAGCTCCTGTTGTAATGGGAAAACTTCGTTAATTTCAGCCTCTCCATGGCAACTCATAACACCGATATATCGGCCTATATTTTCATCATGGGATACATAGACATAGTGAAATTTCCGGCTATTGTAGTAACAAACCAAACCCGCCATTTGCTGAAAGTTTTCGGGGTTAAAATCAAGACAAGTCGTGGCAATATAGCGGGAAGCCTGCTGACGCCGTGCGATTAAACTGGACGTAAAAAGGCTACCTAAAGATTCGCGGCCATACAGCCGCAAAAAACCTGGCCGTTCGCTCAGACTGAATAAATCCGCTGGATAAGGTGTTCGTAGCCACTGAAAGTCGATAGGCAATTTTACACCCTCAAAATCACACCTGGGATCAGGTTCTGGCCAGTCGGCTTCTGATATCTGCGGCGCTGGAGTACTTTCATGTGGCCAATAACCTCCAGCACACAGACGCAACCACCCATCATCCCATTGTACTTTCTGTATTGCAGTCTCCCTCCCCATGCTACTGCGCTGCTGCTGAGCTGTTAGAGGACGTGAACACAAGTGAACCACATACCACTCCCCCTCCTTTGTTTCTACAAGGTCGCCGTGCCCGGCGCGCTGGAGTGTAAGTTGAGGGTTATCCCTGGAGCTAAGAAAATGTAACTGCGGGTCCACTTCATAAGGGCCCGCTAAGTGTCGAGAACGCGCCAAAGTAATCGCATGGTCATAACCGGTGCCACCTTCGGCGGTCATTAAATAGTAATAACCGTCGCGTTTGTAGAGATGGGGAGCTTCCGTACTACCCGACGAAGAACCTGAGAATATAGGATAGCAATCCCCAATCAGCTGTTGTTCCAGCAGGCAATACTCTTGCAAATAGATACCACCAAAAAAGCTACGATCCGGGCGATGATCCCAGATCATACTGGTATACCACTTGCGACCATCGTCATCGTGAAATAGTGAGGGATCAAAGCCACAACTATTTAGATATATGGGATTGGCCCATTCACCGTCAATCGTCTCACACGTCGTTAGGTAGTTGTGGGTATCCTTAAAGTTTCCATCAAAGCGTTTAACATCGGTGTAAATCAACCAGAACAGAC
>JBALVT010000134.1:0-12015 GCA_036961345.1 Halioglobus sp. | reverse complement strand
AAAAAAATGTTTGGCAGGGGTAAAGTCGTCATCCAGAAGGTGTGGTGGGGTTTCGGCATTTATGGGCCGATCATTGAGGATTCTAAGGCCCTCTTTTCCTGTAATCGTGAATGCCTCTTCGGTATCGGCAAACGCTGAGGGAATTAGGCCCCCTGGCATTCGCCCTGCAAAGGGAATGGTCGCCCCAAGCGCCGCGGCCATGGCCGCTAGTCCGCTATTTTTTATAAACCCGCGTCTGGAGACCGGGTCAACTTCGCGCCCCCATAGCTGCCTGTCGGCTTCTTCCGGGTTTTGTCGGTACAGGGCATGAATGCCCATCGATGTTTTTTTGTCTGACACGTTTGGCTCCTTACTTGCTCAGCTCCGGATGTGCCGCGCGAAAGTTTTCCTGGTAGCGCGCGAGTTCTTTGCGCACAACCGGCGCCAGCATGTACAGGCCGATAATATTCGGGATGCAAATTAGAAATACCAGAGCGTCTGAAAAATCCAGCACTGCCTCGAGCTGAATGCTACACCCCAGGGCAACAAACAGGCAAAAAACCAGCTTGAATCCACCGCTTGCCAGGGCGCTTTCACCCACAAGATAGGTCCAGCCTTTCAGTCCGTAGTAAGCCCAGGCGATCATGGTGGAGAAAGCAAACAGCATGCCGGCGATTGCGATCAAATAGGGAGACCATGAAATGTTGCGCTCAAATGCTGCTGAGGTCATTTCTATACCCCCAAGCCCGGTATTAAAGTTGGGGTCGTAGTAGAAGGTGGTGACGATGACCATGGCGGTCAGTGTACAGATTACGACCGTATCGATGAAAGGTTCCAGCAAAGAAACATATCCCTCGGTGACAGGGTGCCCAGTTTGCACTGCGGAGTGGGCGATTGGTGCGGATCCTATTCCTGCCTCGTTGGAAAATACCGCACGCTGAAATCCAATAATCATTACCCCTATGGCGCCGCCACTCATGCCTTCAGGGCTGAACGCGCCGCTAATTATGGCGTTGATGGCGAAGGGAATAGCTTCGTAATTCATGGCGAGGATAATCAGGGCGCTTGCGCAATAAAAAATTGCCATAAAGGGCACAACCTTACTGGTTACCCTGGCAATACTTTTGATACCCCCCAAAATCACCAGACCCACCAGCATCGCCAGACAGGCTCCAAATAACCAGCCCTTATCTGCGAACCAGCTCCCCTGGCTGCCGCCGGTTACATTTACAAACTGTACAAATGCCTGATTGGATTGAAACATGTTGCCGATACCCAGGCAGCCGATGACAATTCCAAGAGCGTAAAATCGACCGATGAATTTGCCAAACCCCGGCATTTTGCGCGCGGCAAAGCCGTGTTCCAGGTAGTACATTGGCCCACCGGAAACGGAGCCATCCGAATTGATTTGTCTGTACATAGTGCCCAGGGTGCACTCGATAAACTTGGTGGACATGCCCAGTACCCCGGCGATAATCATCCACATTGTGGCTCCCGGGCCTCCCACGGAAATAGCTACGGCGACCCCACCGATATTGCCGATCCCCACCGTGCCCGACACAGCCGTTGCCAGCGCCTGGAAGTGGGTGACTTCACCCGGTGGGTCTTCTTCATCAGCATAGTCGCCTCTGACCAGTCTGATGGCATGGGTGAATCCGCTGATATTGATAAATCTGAAGTAGAACGTGAAGAACACTGCGGCAAAAACCAGCCAGACCACCACCAGGGGTACATCAGCTCCCAGAACAGGCACAGAGAAAAACACAACGCTGGAGACCAGGCCTGTCAGGGGCTGAACCGCTTGATTTATGACTTCATCGATACCCATAGATTATTGCTCACCTATTATTATTGTGAATGTCTGCTCTGGTGGGGCAGGCATCGGGTGGGTTTGGCGTAGGGCCTGCTACCACCGAGGTAGCTGCCCTCAGTAGTTATACCCTCGCAAAGGCGTGGGGTTCCAACTGCGCGAGGGTATAACTACTGAGGGCAGCGAGATGCTCCACCGTCCCTTTACGTAAATACCACTCAAAATTGACAGCTTATGGTAGCTGCTGCAGCAGTGCTTTGGCTACGTCGCTACCGTGCATTTGTAGCGCTTTTCTCCCCCCGGCAGCGTAGCTGGCCACTGCCCCCAGGAGTGCGGCAAGTGTATCGGCGCTATGCTGATCAAAAAAGGCGAAGGCGCCGCCGCTGAGCCTGGCCATATCGCTAAAAGTTTGTTTTACCGCCGGATTGCGTCCTTCCTGGAACATAAATAGAGGCAGTTTCAAAAGGCCGCATTGGCCTGCCATATTGCACAGGGTATCGGCGTTTTCTTCGTTGGCATCACCGATAAACACCACCGCCTTTATGGCGGACTTGGCATGTTCGGCCTGTGCATGTTTTAGCGTGCGGGCGATCTGGGTATGGCCTCCCTCGCATCTTACCTGCGACATTTTTTGCGCAAGCGCAGTGCTGTCAGATAACCATGAGCTGGCATAAAAGTCATGAAAGCCGCGGAAATAACACAGTTGTACGCTCAGCGAGGCGGACTTACGCGTGGCGAGAAACATCTCACTTTGCAGCTTTCTTGCAATGTTCCAGGTGGGTTGGCGGCTGGCTGTAGCGTCAACGGCGAATAATAGACGAGGCTGACTATCTACGAACGCCGCCAGGGTTTTGCTCTTGCCCAGAAATTTTTCTATCTGGGCGGGGGAGGAACGCGTGGAGGGTGGTTTTGCCATAAGCCCGAGTGTTAGGCGCAGCGCGTGTTAAGCGATTGCCTAGGTTTGGTCGCTGCCCATCGTAGTATGTTGTAATTTGGCAAGGTGGCCACGGCGTTCTTCAAGTTCTGCTATCGCCGCTTGCAACTGGGCTTTGTTTTCGGCGTTTGAATTGCCTGCGCTAATTAATTCCATGAGCTTGCGGCTACACAATTCCTGTGGATTAAAGTTGTTGGTATCTGGTGTCATGAGTTTCTACTTCTGTTTGTTTTGTAAGCATATTTTTTGCGATGGACCGCTATATGCTTAATTTGGTCGTGCCAGGATATAGCAATAATGTGACACTCGCCTTACCGTTGGGGGTGAGTGTCTAGCAGGGCTGGAACGATTTGGTTGATGTCAGCTTACACCTCATCCACGTCAAAAGGGAAGGGGGGAGACCCTGCAAACTTCGGTCCTTCAAGCACCGGGTGCTCTCCGGCGGACCACGCGGCCATGCGGAATTCTGCCGATTGTTTGATTTGCGGTGGTGTTTCAAAGGGTTTTCTCAGGTCTTCCATCGTCACCATTTGTACGTTCATTTCATTGGCGCGAAACTGTGCAAGGCCATAGCCGTTGGCCGTGGTGTCCACATATTTTAGCCCCGGATTGGCGTCGTTTGGCCCCAGCCAACTGGCCACACTCTCCATGCCGGTTTTACTGTAGGTAAATGAAGCGAGTACGCCCTGTAACATAGTCATGTGCCAAACGGGAACATGCTGGCCGTCCTGTTCGTGATACACCAGTTGGCTGAACTCGGGGCCACTGCCTTTTGCCGCATCAACAATCGTGTCGAAAAAGGGGCTGGAGCTGATTCCCGCACAGGCAAAGTCAGCGGCCACGGGTTTGGCGTCGGGGTCTGTTGTCGACCAGCTAATAGTGCTGACGCCATGCATGTGGTGGTCCCCGGATAGTGAGACGACTCCGGGTACCTGTTGTTCATGTATATAAGACATCAGAAACTTCATTTCCCCCGGAAAACCCGCCCAGGCATCGATATTCACCACGCTGTCTTCATAGTCGGACAGTGGCATCGCCGATAAGTCGATATTGAGGGGCATTAGGGGAAGGGCATTGCCCCATAGCTTCCAGGTTGCGTCTGAAGATTTTAGAGTGCTGAGGAACCAGTCGCGTTGTGTCAGGCCAAGGCAGGTGCCAGGGTCGCGGTTTTTAGCGGGATTGGGGGTTTTGCCGTCTCCATAGGGTAAAAATTCTGGTGGTTCGCCGTTGTTATAGGCAGAGCCTCCGTCAGCGATGTCAATGAGTTTGAGGGGGTTTAACGGCAGCCCGAGGCTCTCGGCCAGCTCGGACGATACACAGGGCCCGGTGCGATAGCTGCGGGTATCGGTTAGTACGATATCCAGGTGTTTACCCCAATTGAGCTTGCGATAGATGCACAGGCTGTCTCTGGCGCTGGCATTGTCGGCGTCGCTATCTCCCACCAATTTGGCGGGTTTGAAGTCGTGGGCAGATTGTGAGGGAATTTCACCCAGAACCGTCGGAATGTATTCGAACCAGGCCTGATTGGAATCCAGCTTTCGCTGTGCTTCCAACGTGGTCGAATTTCCATAGGTGGTGAAGCTCTGGAAATTGTCATTGCTGAATTCATGATCGTCCCAAATAGAAATAAAGGGCCAGCGCGCTCTGGCCTCTTGCAGATGTGGGTCGCTCAGGTAGGTTTTGTACAGGTGCCGGTAGTCCGCCAGAGAAACCGCGTGCCGGGAGTGCTCTCCTGCAACGCCATCGGGAAATTCCGGTACATAGCGCGATTGCGGGCCGCCATCGTAGGCCTTGTGCCAACTGCGTTCGTAGATAAAGTCGCCCAGGTGCAGGACGAACTGAATCTGCCTGGATTCAGGGGCGCTGTTATCGTCAGACAGCATTCTCGCCCAGGCGCCGTAGTAAGACTGTTCAAAACTCTGACAACTTACAAAAGCGAGATTTACATTTTTTTCCTGATCAGCTGACGGGGCGGTGCGGGTTCGACCCAGCCGGGAAACCGATTCGCCAGCGCCGATGAAGCGGTAGTAGTAGATGGTGTCAGCTTGCAGGCCGGTGATATACGAGCGCACCGTATAATCGCTTTCGATACCGGTATCGAGCAGTGCGTCAACGATGACATTGGAGAACTCGATATCGGTGCTCACTTGCACCAGCAGCTTTGTCTGTTGTGCGCCGTTTTGTGGTTCCGCTCGAGTCCAGAGCATTACCGCATCGGGTTGAGGGTCAGCTGAGGCGACCCCCTGTTTAAAGCTTAGCGCCGGCTGATCGGCTGGCAGTGACTGGGCCAAGACAGCCCTGGACGAGGCAGACAGTATAAAGGTGCTGCTGGACATAAGCCCCAGCAGGGATCGGCGGGTGATGGGCATGTTTGATTGACACTTATTTATTAATTAGTGCCCTCACTTTAGCCTACTTGCGCCGGGCAATGGAATACCTCCATTATAGGCGTAGTATTTTCACAAAGAGCGGGCTACCGCTATACTGCCACTTATGAAATTATTCGACATTCGAAAGAAGCACGCACTGCCAAATGCAGACACCGCCCTTCCAGGAAGAGATGACATTATGCCTGTACCTACTGCCCACCACGTAAACGGCCGCCCGTTGATAGAACCTTTTCCTGACGCCCTGGAGAAGGCGGTTTTCGGAATGGGGTGTTTTTGGGGGGTGGAACGTATTTTTTGGCAGTTGCCGGGTGTCTATACAACTGCCGTGGGCTATTCGGCAGGGATCACAGAGAACCCCACCTACCAGGAGGTATGCAGCGGTCAAACGGGCCATAACGAGGTGGTATTGGTGGTTTATGACCCGGATCAGGTGACCTATGAGCGTTTGCTACAGGTATTCTGGGAGGGCCATAACCCCACGCAGGGAATGCGGCAGGGCAATGACATGGGTACTCAGTACCGGTCTGGTATTTATACTTTTTCTGCCGACCAGGCGAGCTTGGCGCAGACCTCAAAAGATGTCTTTGCGCAAGCTCTGCTCGAGGCCGGGCTGGGCGAGATTACTACTGAAATACTGCCCGCAGCGCAGTTTTATTATGCCGAGGAATATCATCAGCAGTATCTGTCGAAAAACCCCGGTGGTTATTGCGGCCTCGGTGGTACGGGCGTGAGCTGCCCTGTCGGACTGTCCGCCTGAGTCTGGGGGGTGTAGGGCTGGTTGGTTTGGACGCCCCACGCAAAATCATTCATGTAGACGCAGATTCTTTCTATGCATCGGTAGAGATGAGAGAGAACCCGGAGCTGGTGGGTAAACCTATTGCGGTTGGCGGCCGCGCTGAACGGCGGGGAGTAATTGCCACCAGTAATTACGAGGCTAGAAAGTATGGGGTGCGCTCTGCAATGGCTTCCTCCAGAGCGTTAAGCCTTTGCCCCGATCTCATTATTCTTCCTCCCCGGTTCGAACTTTACAGATCGGTATCAGTCCGCTTCCGTGAGATATTCGGGGAGTACACCGAGCAGATAGAGCCGGTGTCCCTGGATGAAGCCTATCTTGATGTTACTGGAACACAGCAGTGCAGCGGCAGTGCGACACTCATTGCCGATGAAATTCGGCGCAGAATCAAGGACGAGCTCAAGGTAACAGTGTCTGCAGGGGTCGCCCCCAACAAATTTTTGGCCAAGGTGGCGAGCGATTGGAATAAGCCAGATGGGGTTTTCACAATACCCCCTGACAAAGTGGCAGAATTTGTATTGGATTTGCCGGTGGGGAAAATTAACGGCGTCGGTAAGGTGATGACAGGCAAGCTCAATAAAATGGGTGTAGTAACCTGCGGCGATTTACAGGCAGTGGCGCTATCTGATCTGGTTAAGCGTTTTGGTAAGTACGGCAAGCGCTTGTCTGAGGTTGCCAGGGGGAAAGACAATCGACAGGTACAATCAAGCCGAGTGCGCAAGTCGATTAGCGTGGAACATACCTTTGCCCAGGATATCGAGGATTTGCCGGGTGTCGTGGCGGCGCTGGATACTATTCTTGACGAGCTACAACGGCGTTTTGAAAAAATTAATGACGTCTATTTCCCGATGAAACGGGTGGTAAAAATAAAATACAGCGACTTCACCCAGACCACTCTGGAAGAGGCCATGACGATCAGCGGCGACGATTGGTGCAGCGTGGATGCGTTTCGCCGATTGATCACGGCTGCCTGGCCACGGGGAGCCAAACCTGTCCGCCTGTTGGGTGTGGGATTGCGATTACAGCCACTCAGAGCCGCTGAGCAAGATCAGTTGTCGCTCTTTGGGTAACTGATAATCATAGGATGAACCTAAGGCCGGTGTTATTCCAGTTCATCCATATCTGCCAGGAGCGTGTCATCTCCTTCTTCCGCTTCGGCTTCTTCGAGCAGCTCCATCAGGTTGATGGCCACAGAGACAAAGTCTGAATCGGTGATGATGCCCACCAATTTGTCAGCGGTTATCACTGGCAGGCAGCCCAGTTTGTTTTTTTGTAAGTGCAATGCTGCACCACGTAAACTGGCAGTCTCTGCCACGGTGTCTACTGGCGTCGTCATTATCGATCCCAAAGTCACGGCCGGTTGAGAGGGTACAGAGCCGGAAATAGGGTTCGAAGCCCAGGGGGGTTCGGCGGCGAGAATATCGCGCTGGGACACAAGCCCGATCAAACCCCCCTTGGCGTCAATGATGGGTACGTGGCGGATATGATGCTCAGCCATGAGTTTCCGGGCATCGTGCAAGTTGCAGTCTGCGCCGAGGGTGTAGGGCTCCCGGGTCATAATTTCTGCTATATCGAACATTTTTGCTCCTTGAATGTGAACGGCAGGATGGTGGTTTAAAAGGTAAGCCCAACCGCAGATAATTGCCTTGATCACTATCAAAAAAACCTTGTGTAAGCCCAACCTTCGTCGTATACCTTATAGGACTAGTGTCCGCGCATGGATGAGTCGTGTCACACCCAAATACAATAAAAATGAGGTGTTTTATGTCTTGTGGTTCTTTGGTTCAACGCTCGTTATTGAGTATCGCCGTTACGGCAGCTGCCAGCTCGTTTGCGTTGCCCATTGCGGCAGCAGAAAGCTTTGCATTAGAGGAAGTGATTGTCACCGCTCGCCGACGGGCAGAGAGCTTGCAGGAGACGCCGGTTGCCGTAACGGCGCTGGATGCCGATGCTCTGCGCGACGCGGGCATCAAGAACCTGTCAGATCTGAACCAAATAGCGCCCAACATCGAGGTGGCATCGGCAAACGGCAATGCACCGCTGGCAAATATTTATATTCGCGGCGTTGGTCAGCGCAATACCGGGGCCAATATTGATTCTGGGGTTGGCATATACATTGATGAAATATATATCGGTAGGCCGGATGGCGGCCTCTTGGACCTAAATGACATACAGTCGGTTCAGGTTCTTCGCGGCCCCCAGGGTACCTTGTTTGGCAAAAATACAACGGGCGGGGCGCTGGTGTTCAGTACCAATAAGCCGGTTGATGAATTTGAAGGTTCGGTGGGTGTCAGAGTCGGAAACTACGACCGACTGGACGCTGATTTTGTGGTCAATGTTCCGCTTACCGATGCTCTGTGGACTCGTTTGTCTGGTGTAGCTATCACGCGCGATGGTTATATCGAAAACGAGTTTGATGGCAAAGATTATATGGATGAGGATCGTCAGAGCCTCATTTGGCAAACACGCTGGGAGGCCGCAGACAACCTGGTATTGGACCTCAATGTTAACTGGGCAAAAACAGAGCAGTTAGCTCGTCCGCAAAAATGTGTGCCCGTACCGGGTGTTGAAGGTTGGCAGGCGGCAATTTTTAATTCGATTGCCATCACTCCGGCTACCGGCAAAGTGCTGGATGACTTTTGCGAGGAAGCCGCTGCCGCGGGCGATGCCAATACAGTGATATCGGATCTGGGTGGCAGATACGAGGCCGAGAATAAAGGGGTGTCCTTTATTGCCGAGTGGGAGATCAACGACAACCTCGCCTTCAAAAGCATATCGGGGTGGCGCTATACCGAGGCCTCACAAGATGATGAACTCGATAGCACGGGAACTCCCTTTTTACATCGTACTAACACTGTCCATCCCTTTCAGCACCCTGCCGAAACCGACCAGTACAGCCAGGAGTTTCAGTTAGTGGGCAGTGCCTTCGACGACAGGATGCAATTTGTTACCGGTGTGTACTGGTTTCAGGAAAAAACTGAAGGCCGTGTCAACGTAAACTACCTTGGGCCCTGGGAGCCCGCGCTTGCCGATGGCATCTATATCAATACCTCCGCCTCGGAATTGGCCTCCGATAACGATGCCATTGCTGCATTTGCACAGGTGGAGTGGGAATTTAACGATCACTGGCGCACCACTGTTGGATTGCGTTATACGGATGAAAACCGTAAATTTGAGAGGGTTCGTTACCAGGTTATTCCCGATAGCCTGGATCAAAACGGTGGGGCTGTTGTACCGCTTGGCGGTGGCTTGTATCTGGTTGATCGTCCGGAATTTTTGTACAACCCGAATTTTGAATTCGAATTTTCCGACTTTACCCAGGGCGATACCTCAGACAGTGATGTGACACCCATGGCCAGCATTCAGTATTTGATCAACGACAGCAGTTATGTGGATACAGGTAGTGTGTATCTTACCTACAGCGAAGGATTTCTATCTGGCGGGCTTTCAGAGGGGCCAACCGATGATTTCGACCAATTCGAACCTGAAAATGTTGAAAACTGGGAGCTGGGTTTCAAGCTTGATCTGCTTGACAGAAAGCTGAGGGTGAATGGCGCATTCTTTTATGCCGACTATACAGACAGGCAATTGACGTCGTTGGCAATCAATCTCGTGACCAACTCTCCGGCAGGAAGCACTATCAATGCCGAAGAGTCCACGATCAAAGGATTTGAGCTGGAAACCACCTGGCTGGCGACTGAGCAGCTGATGCTAACGTTCAACATGACACTGAACGAAGGGGAGATTCAGAAATTCAGCGATACACAGCTCACACTTTCCGATACGACGATGGATCCGGGAGCAGGCTGTTTGCGGGTTGATCTTAGTATAGAACAGGTCGATGTTTGCCCCATCGATCGCTCGGATGAAAATTTGCCTCGTTTGCCCGAGGAAACCTACCTGATAGCAGCCCAATACAATTGGCAGACGTCTGCAGGCGTGTTTTTGCCAAGAATCCAGGCCAGTTGGAAATTTGATATCGAGTATTGTTTTGATGCTACCAGCTGCGGTACCGGGCTGTGGTTTGAGGATGAGCAGTTTGACCTGGGTGCCAGAGTTACCTGGATATCCAACGATGAAAAATGGGTGGGGGCAATCTACGGGACCAATCTAACGGATGAAGACCACATCGTAGGCGGAACCGCTTTGGTAGAGTCTTCTGGAATCGGTGGCCATGCCGCTGCTGCGCCGCGCATGTACGGTGCTGAATTGAAGTATGTGTTTTAGCTAAGCCTGCCCAATAAGCTGTTCACCGCATTCTCCACCCGGAGAATGCGTGGGCCCAGGGATAGGGTTTTGCACCCTGCGCCCTGGAATTTTTCTACTTCGTAGGGAATAAAACCACCTTCAGGGCCTATCACTAAAACAGTTTCTGCGCAGGGCCCGGTCGGCGCGGGTGGATACTCTCCGGGATGTGCGAGCAGTCCTTCTTTGGTGCCCAGCAGCGCGGGGAAAATATCCTCCACAAAAGGTTTGAAGCGTTGATGGCACGTTACCGTGGGCAAGATTGTGTCCTTCGCTTGTTCCAGCCCCTGAATCAGGTATTCGCGTATAGTCTTCGTCTCCAGCACGGGCGTTTGCCAGTAGCTTTTTTCCACGCGATAGCTGTTGATAAGGTGTAATTCAGGTACGCCAAACTCAGCGACGGTGCGCAGTATGCGCCTGAGCATTTTGGGCCGTGGAAGTGCCAGCACCAAATGGATGGGCAGTTTCTGCGGCGGCGTTTCGGTAAGTGTGACCGACAACCTGGCGTTGCTGGTATTTAGCTCGAGAATTTCTCCGCTGCCCATGCGGCCACCCAGTTGCCCTATTCGAACCTGATCGCCTACCTTGGCTTTATGCACATCAAGAAGGTGCTGCAAACGCCTGCCGGACACTTCAATACAGCCTGCATTCACCAGGTCATTATCGGTAAACAGTAACAGGTTCACGCTCGGTTTAGCCCGCCCAGAGGTCGTATTCGTCGGCGCCTGTAACCTCAGCTTCTACAAAATCTCCCGGGTTCAAATCTTGCACGCCGTCCAGATAAACCTTGCCATCAATTTCTGGAGCGTCGGCACTGGAGCGGCCGATGGCACCTTCTTCGTCAACTTCATCGATCAGAATTTCGATGGTCTTGCCAATTTTTGCCTGCAACTTCTCGGCACTGATTTTTTGCGCGATGGCCATGAACTGATTCCAGCGTTCCTCCTTGATATCGTCGGGAACGTGGTCTGGCAGGGCATTGGCTCTGGCGCCATCGACCGGGGAATACTGGAAACAACCCACGCGATCAAGTCGCGCCTCCTGTATAAAATCGAGCAACATCTTGAATTCGTCGTCGGTTTCACCTGGGAACCCTACAATGAACGTACTGCGCAAGGTGATATCCGGGCACACCTCTCGCCAGGCCTTTATCCGGTCCAGCGATTTCTCAGCGGCGGCGGGGCGCTTCATCCGTCTGAGCACATCGGGGCTGCCGTGCTGAAATGGAATGTCCAGATAGGGCAGAATTTTTCCCTCGGCCATCAGGGGGATAACGTTATCGACATGCGGATAGGGGTAAACATAATGCAGGCGAACCCAGATTCCGAATTCACCCAAAGCTTCACATAGTTCCTGCATGCGGGTTTTTAGCGGCCTGCCGTTCCAAAACCCGGTGCGGTATTTAATGTCTACACCGTAGGCGCTGGTGTCTTGCGATATCACTAGTAACTCACGCACGCCGGCCCGGGCAAGGCGCTCAGCTTCTTCCATCACGTCGCCAATCGGGCGGCTCACCAGTTTTCCGCGCATGTCCGGGATAATGCAGAAGCTGCAACTGTGATTACAGCCTTCGGATATTTTCAAATAGGCATAGTGACGGGGGGTGAGTTTTACGCCCTGGGGAGGCACCAGGTCAACGTAGGGGTCGTGCACAGGCGTGTGTGGTACGAATTCATGCACGGCACCAACCACCTCTTCATAGGCCGCCGGCCCCGTTACGCTCAATACCTTGGGGTGCTGCCGCATAATCGCCTCGGCGTCAGAACCCTTGCCCATACAGCCGGTAACAATCACCTTGCCATTGGCGCTAATAGCTTCTCCGATGGCATCCAGGGATTCCTGCTTGGCGCTGTCGATAAATCCG
>JBALVT010000133.1:0-12091 GCA_036961345.1 Halioglobus sp. | reverse complement strand
GATTGGATCAGTTACGACTGCTACAAGAACATGTTCGACTGCGATAAAAAGCCAGCCACTGAGTACTACGGCACCCTTCTCAAAAACATGAAAAAAAATCAGTCACTAATGGCCGTTCCACAAACCTGGGTCAAATACCGTGACTACGAGCGCGAAAGCTACGAACCACGTGAATTCTATGACCTGCGCATGCAAAAACTGGCCAAGGACCTGAAAAAGCGCCTGCGTCACCATTATGAAATTGCCCTGAGTGAACCCCGCTTCGTAGCATTCATACCATTCCTGTGGTCTTGGGAGCCTGTGCCTGGAAAACCTGACAACATTGGCTTCGGAGCCGACCAGTTTGAATGGCGGTTCCCCCAGGGCGGAGACCGTTTCATTAAGTCACTTGAGGCAATTCTTTATCAAGTAAAAACCGGGGAGTACGCGTACCCGAATTTGAGCAGAAAGCAAACTGAGTTCAGTCTCTATCGGCCCCAGAATCGCTATGAGGCGGAAATTATTTCGGTTGGCAGAAATGGCCGGGTTAACGGCTGGGCTATAAACCGGGCACTACCGCACAAAAATTTGCGCATGCAGTTAGCACTGGAACACAATGGTGAGGAAGTGTACGTATCGGGACTCAGACGCAGCTTTATTCATGGCGAGACATTCTCCCCGCCAAGCATCGACAAACTGCCGATACTGGGGGTTCATGGCTATCGGCACAAGATACCAAAGGCTATTGTGCGCGAGTTACGGGGTGAATCCGTGGTGATCAAACTGCGTGTCTATGGTGACCGGGCGAAACCGGACAATTATCACGAAGTCCGGCAGAATATTGTGCTCTAAAAGAGTGCCGGGCTAAACCGTGCCATTGCCAGACGTTGAATTAGCGACTAATCTCTTTCGCAGGACAAAAATCATAGGAGAAGTGAAACAATGGCGCTCGTCAAAGCAGAACAAAAAGATGACTTTTTCAAAGATGTTGAAGCCGCGGCCAAAAAGGCCATCTGGTGTGCAATAGCTACAGTGGAGGGGTCTGAGCCCAGAGTAAGATTGGTACATCCGACCTGGGAAGGAGACACATTGTGGATCGCTACGGGCCCTGAAACTGCAAAGGCCAGACAGATACGTGAAAACGCTGCTGTGGATATTCAGTTTCAGGTGTCCGAGGACGGCTTTGTACACTTGTTAGTACGAGGCACCGCAACGGTGCTCACTGACCAGGCAACCAAAGACAGGGTATGGGATATCATGGACTACGACCTAAACCAGTTCTGGCCTGGCGGCAAAGAAGACCCAGGGTTTTGCGCAATTAAGATAGATGCCTCGCGAGTCGAACTCTCTGAAATGTTTGGCACTGTGAATAAGAGAGTCTGGAAGCCTTAGCCGCAATGGAACAGCCGGTTGCTGATAGAACAAGGATGAATCAGAAACACCTATAGAAAAACCGCGGGAAAGGACAAGCTATGAGCAAACAGCAAGCCATTACAGACACGGTTATCGCAGTCCCGGGATGGTATGGCGCCGACCCCAACACCATGGATCTTAAGATTGCTCCACACGATGCCTATAGGCAACTCAGGGAAACCCAGCCAGTAAATCTCACCCCCGATGACCAGTGGCGCCTGTCCACCTACAGCGACATTCAGCATCTGCTAAAACACAGCAATAGCGGTATGCGCGACCTGGACGGCCTGATTCCCGGGGAGACGCGTGAGGAGACCGATAGCTCACGTTTCATGTTGCGTATGGACCCACCTGACCACGACCGCATACGCAGCCTGGTCAGCAAAGCATTTACGCCCCGTGCGCTGGCCTCCATTAGACCTAAAATTGAACCTCAGCTCGAACAGATACTGGATCGCGTTGAAAAACAAGGCGAGATGGACCTCATCGCGGATCTTGCGCTCGCCGTTCCCGCAGCCTCTATGTGTGCCATGCTGGGCGTGCCTTTCGAAGACCGCGACTACCTCTCCAACCTGGTCTCACTGGCAACCTATCGCCTGGCCAAAAGCGCCTTTCCAGAGCTACAGGAACAGGCCGAGGCGGCAATATTCAAACTTGCCGAATACATGTATGCCCTCATCGAAGAACGCAGGCGAAAGCCCACCGACGACATCCTCGGTTTACTGGTCGCAGCCGAAGAGGCCGGCGACAAGTTGAATGACGAAGAATTACTGCAACAGAGCATAGGCCTGCTAATCGCTGGACTGGAGACCACAATCGGCTTAATCGGCAATGGCATGGTTTGTTTTGCGCGCAACCCGGACCAGTTCGAACGCCTTGCGGCCAACCCGGCACTCGCATCGACCGCGGTTGAAGAGTGTCTGCGTTTCGAACCTTCAGTACCCGTCACAGTCCGCATCCTCTGGGAAGACACCCGCTTGGGGAACGTCATAATCCCGGCCAACTCAACCGTGTGGGCAGTACTAATAGCCGCCAATCGAGATCCGGCTATTTACAGTAATGCCAATGCTTTCGACATCAGCCGTACAGAGGCAAAACACTGTTCTTTTGGCGGTGGCATCCACTTCTGCCTCGGCTCCCACCTGGCGCGAATGAATGCAGAAGTGGCATTCAGCACAATGGCCAGACGATTTACCAATTTGCAGGTAGATGAAGGCGCTATCGAATGGGCGCCTTCGTTATTCAGAATTCCCGGGAAGATTCCAGCTCGGTTTGAGGTACGCTGAACCACACTAACTCGAACTCGTATTTTTCCAGCCATTTTCATAAAGACAGTCTTCTAAAAACCTAAGCTCAGCCCACCCCTCCATGGCAAGCACGGGCTTTTGACCCAAACAAAGAGTTCAGGGAGCGTAGAGCATGCGATTTGAAAATCAGGTGGTTCTAGTGTGTGGCGGCGCCAGTGGTATAGGCGCAGAAACGGCTCGCAGACTTGGCAAAGAAGGTGCCCGGGTAATAATAGGCGACATCAACCTGGATGGTGCTGCTGGTATCGCCGCAGATATCTCCGGCGCCGGCGGGCAAGCCATCGCACTGCACTACGATCAATCTGACGAAGACTCTATCAATCAGCTGGTACAGCAGAGCGTTGATAACTTCGGGCAACTCAACGGCGTATTTGCCAATGCTGCCGATCTCGGTGTCGTCCATCGGGACGGCGACGTGTTGAGCAATGATATCGAGATCTGGAATCGTACGCTGCAGGTTAACCTCACGGGAATCGCACTCATTATTAAAGCAACACTCCCGCACCTTCTTAGCCTGGGTGGCGGCAGTATAGTCTGCACGTCCTCTGCCGCTTCGATTGTTGGGGAAGATCAACGTCCTGCGTACGCCGCCTCTAAAGCGGGCGTTAATGCACTGGTTCGCCACGTTGCTACCCGCTGGGGAAAACAGAATATACGCTGCAATGCGATAGCGCCCGGCTTTGTCGTGACCGAAACCATCGACAAGAATTTTTCACCCGAAGCACTTGAAAAAATGCTGAAATACACACGCGCCGCGCGACTGGGGGAATGCAGAGACATTGCCGCAATGGCAACGCTACTGCTGTCAAAAGAGGGGGAATGGACGAACGGGCAGGTGCTTCATGTCAATGGCGGGGTTCACTATAGCAACTAGTGGCCGCAAATCACTGGCCGTTCACATCACAAATGTATGAGCTATTCCTTGGTCAATTCGTCGACTCGCGCCATCCAATCTACCACCACTTGATACCGGCTAATGATCTGGGCACCAAGCTCGGCAACCTTTATGGCATCGAGTTCAACGAACACACTGATATCTGCAGCGGATAGCCCACCGGGCACCAAAAAGTCCTGACCCTCCAACAAGCTGGCAATGCTGGCAATATGACGCTCGATATCCGCCAGAATCACTTCGCGTGAACGACGGCCAGCACCCTGCGCTTCTCCCGCCTTGCGAAGAAGCGCAGGCACAAATGGGCCAATCAAGGTTTTAAACCAGGCCTTCTCATGTTTGAGAAGGTGTCCTGCACGGCGCTTGGCATTTTCCGCAAACGAAAAATGTAAGGCGATATCGTAGTAATAGAGACTTTCATCCGCCCAATCCTCAAGCACATGGCACAAAGCCAATTGAGCAGGATCAGTGGGAAGCAAACGTGGCTCTGGATATTTCTCTTCGAGGTACGCCACAATCTGCGTCGAGTCTTCAACCCTGACACCTTCGTCATCGATAACCGGCAGTTTTTTTGCCGAGCTATACTTCCCGGCGCCCAGGAGAGACACCTCTTCTACAATAAATGGCAGTTTTTTATAGCGACATGCGCGCCTGACTTTGTCACAAAAAGGCGATGCTTCAAACTGGTAAATTTTAATCATTAATTCTGTAGTCTCTAAATGGATGCCAACCGGTGGCTTGGATTACAGCGCCCCAGTATTTGTAGATCAGCGTACCCAAAAACGTCCCTGATGCATAATTTTTGTATCAGCACTCATCGCCAAACGGCGACTAAATTCAAGTCCTGCCGCTCGATAAGCCAAGTATTCCCATGACGGTTGGTGCGGAGCTACTCGTCTAGTCTACTCCGGGGATCGGCAGGTCCGCCGCGCGGTGCCGTATATGCGGCCAGACTTCACGCTCAAATAGCTTAAGCCCCTCCCAGGCAAAATCCGGATCGATGCCCCCCAACAGCGGGGTCAGAATAAAAGTGCTGATATCATCCATACTATTAATCATCACTAATGCCTGCTCGGGCGTCAGCACCTGGTAGGCACCACTGTTGCGCAAGTCATTGGGATCGACCCCGTTGGCGAAAGGGCCGGCCGCGGCACCATAGGCCTCCACCGTCCACTCGGTATAGGACTCCACACAGTGCACTGCATGAGGAAGAATCGTCTCCCAGGCCGCATCCACGTCTTGCGCCACATGGGTGTAAATAGGGCCAAGCGCATGAAATTTCTCTCCGGGATCTGACTTCCCAAGTTTTAGGCGCTCTTGCCGATACACATGCCAGTTCTCTCCTCCTGGAGGAAAGAAACCATCGGCGATACGGGCCGCACGCCGAGCTACCGCCGGGTGAGCCCCTCCCAGTAACAAGGGTGGTTTCTTTTCGGGCTGCGGCGTTATTCGAACCTTGCGCCCCTTGAATTCGAACTCCTCGCCGGTCCAGGCCTTACGCAGTACCTCGAATACTTCCATATAGCGGTCCCTGCGATCTTCCCGCCGGGTACCAAACATCTGGAACTCATAGGGGCGGTAACCGGCACCCACCACAATTTGCAGACGGCCGTTACTCAGCAACTGGATCACCGACAGGTCTTCCGCCAGCTTCACAGGGTCATACAAGGGCGCCAGTAATGCATTGGGACGGATGCTCACCTGTTCGGTTCTCGCTGCAATCGCCGCGCACATTGGCAGCGGGGATGGCAGGTAACCATCGTCCGTCGCATGATGCTCTCCCAGCGCCACCGCGTTAAAACCTATTTCGTCGGCCCAGGCACTCATGTCCAACGCGGCGCGATACAAATCCTTTATAGGTGCCCCAAAATCAGGCGCACGCATATCAAAACTGATTACAAATTCCATACTTATCTCCATGGTTTTGTTCAGCGAGAAACTAAACCGTGTGTCAGCTCTGGCGTCGCGACTGATATTTTTAGCGCGCAATCTATTCGGAACACGGTAACCGGCCGTATCAAAACACCCGGTAGCGACGTTGCACGTGCTCCTGCCTCACCTGAATCTCTTTCCGGCGCTGATCGGGAGTCAGCCTCGGCATATCCTGCGGGATATACTTGTCGACCTCATCGAGACGAATCTTCTGGGCCTTGATAACGGGGAAATCTTTCTCATCCGGGATTTGTGAATAAGCCCAACGATGGGATAGGTGACCCCGGGGAAGCCCGCTGGTATCCAACCAATTCTGAATACCCGGATCACTGTGGGCCACTACCCAACGCTGCACCCGATCCTCCCCCATGAACATCTGGTGCAGGTTCATGCTGCTCTGGTGATTGGCGTAGTCTGGCGATTCACCCCACAGGTTGCCCAGATGGACGCTGACGTAGAGAGGGTCACCGGTGTAAGTCGCTTCGATATAAAGCGCCTCGTCTTCAGCCAAATCGTACAGACCGCCGGCATAAACGTTGGTACTCATACCGCCTCCGGTGTCGCTGGAGGCGGCATTGGTTTTGCAATAGCCGTTTACCGGGTAAAAATACTTGCCATCTTCGGGGCCACCATGGCTCCCGTTAACGTTCAGTACCTTGTCGTAGAAATCCAGCCAGAACCGCATTTGGCCATTGACGACAGCGCCCATATTTCGCAGCTCGGCAGCACACTTTGCCGGGGTCAGCGCCGGGGGATGATCACCCGCACGGTCCAGATTCGTGATACTAAGATGAACGGCCTCTTCATTTTCCCAATCGTAGAATAACTGGCGCCCGCTGATAAACGTGGCGTAACGATCGTCTCCCCCAGGGTCACGTTTGTTCGGCCCTTTGCGGGTGCAGATGAAGTTACCGCTATAGCCCTCGGGTTTTTCCGGCCCCAGCAGCAGTTCGAAATCACCGTTGTCATCAATCAGTAACTCGGCAGTATCCAGAGTGCCGAATCCAGTGCGGAAGCCGGGCGTAAGTTCTCGCAGATTACCCGAATCACCGGACATGGGCCCGTTGGCAGTTTCAAAGATAAGGTATTGCGGCGCATAGGGCCCCTGAGCTGCACGAGGTTCACCGCGCCAATGCCGAAAGTCTTCGGCCTTGCCCTTGACCAGGTAGCGGTTACGACCATCGATGGGGGCGTAAAAATAGATCGCATCAGCATTTTCAATGGTCGACTTGTTGAATATCGACAGGGCGTTGCGGAAGGACGGAAATTCGGGGTCGGCGTTAAATGTTCGCTCGATGCCGTGGTGAACGAAACCTGCCAGATAGCGGTAGCCCTCTGCCAAAACACGACTGGTAGGTTCCGGGGCAAAGCGATCCGGGCTATCGATAATATCCCGAGCGTCCTGCAAATTGGCGATCAGGTCGTCCCACGCCGCGCGCAGTTCCGCCTTGTCCTGATCCACTTGATTTTGTTCAATCATAACGTAAACCTCAACATTTTCACTTGCTCCTTTTACCGGCGACGGAACCGCCATCCACCCACAGAACCGAGCCATTGGCTGCCACCGTCATCGGGGACGCCGGACCACCGCGCAGGCGGCAACCGGGTTTTTTATAGCGTATGCGGATTGACCATCACGCCGCCATCCACATTGAGAGAATGGCCGGTGATAAACGATGCCCGCTCGGAACATAAATAGGTCACCGCATCGGCGATCTCTTCTGGTCTGCCAAGTCTGCGCATGGCGTGAGTGCCCGCGGTGTGCTCTTTGGCACCCGGCACTTTTTCAAAATAGTTGGCTAATGCACGGGTAAGAATGCCACCGGGATTGACCACATTGACACGAACACCTTTCTGGGCATTTTCCGCCGCCGCGGTTCTGGTCAGCGCAATCACTCCTCCCTTGGCCGCACTGTAGGGCGATTGCAGAGCTTCACCGCGAACGCCGGACAGAGATGCGATATTCACAATGGCCCCGCCGCCGTTTTCCAACATGGCGGGGATTTCATACTTGAGACACAGCCAAACGCCTTTTAGCGTTATGTTATGGCAGTGGTCCCAGTTCTTCTCCTGAACATCCTGGATAGGGTTAAAACCACCGCCGCCAGCGGCGTTGTTACAGGCGCAGTCCAATCTGCCAAAGGTCGCCACCGTGGTTTCCACCATGGCTTTTACTGCTTCCCCGCTGGACACATCTGCCTCAATGGCAATCGCCTCGCCGCCGGATTGCCGGATCATCTCCACGGTTTCTTCGGCTGCCGCCAACCGCAGGTCCGCGACTGCGACCTTCGCGCCATCTTTGGCGAACATCAAGGATGTGGCGCGGCCAATGCCATCACCGCCGCCGGTGACCAATCCAATTTTTCCTTCTAGCAACATACTCTTACTCCTTCGTTGTACCCCCAAAGCCGTTCGTAGCCCGTGTGGAGAATAGTCCACTGCCCATCCACTTTAACGTACTCATCCCAGTAGATGCCATTAGCCCAGATGTTAAGCAAACCCGTCCTTACTCAGTACAGCTGTGTACACTACAGGTAAAAGATGGGTCGCTAGCATCCACATGAGTTACATGACGGGAGTACAATATGAGCCGGGAACAAACACCGCATTAATTACCGAGGGCGAATGCTTCCTGCAGACTTGTGGCTTAATGGCTTAAAGAGGGCGTAATCTGTGTTCCTGTACTTTAATATTGGCTACTACCTCAACATGCTCAAACGTATCTGGAGCAAGAAGGGCTGGCCGGGGCGCTATAAAATGCTGTTTCGGTTGCTGGTACTGGTACCCGGCCTGTACCTGATCCACTCACTGTTCTTCTTTGCGGACAAGATTCTGTTCCCCGGACTGTGGTTCCAGAAAATCGAAAAACCGATTTTCATCGTCGGCCATGCCCGCAGCGGCACCACTCTGATCTCCCGGCTGCTGGCCTACGACAGCGACCGCTTTAACTATTTCCTGTACTGGGAGATGTTTTTCCCCTCACTGATTGAGAAAAAAATCATCCGCGGGCTGGGCGTACTCGATCGACTGCTGTTGGGAAGCTTCTTCTTTAATAAGCTCAAGGCCTGGGACGACAAAACCTTCGGACCTTATCGCCATATTCATAACATGGGTTTGTGGGTGCCTGAGGAAGATGATTTTGTTATGAACGTGACCTTCTTCGCCGGCTACTGGCAGCTGCCGGCACCATTAATGGACACCAATGACGTGTTCTACCTGGACAAAAAGCCCGCAGCGCAGCGCCGTCGCGTGATGAAAACCTTCAAAGAGTGCGTGCGACGCCAGCTCTACCTGAATGGCGGTAACAAGACCCACTTATCCAAGAACCCGGTTTACTGTGGCCGCGTAGGCAGCATACTGGAAGCCTTCCCGGATGCCCGTATCGTGGTCAATATGCGCGACCCATTGGAATGTGTGCCCAGTAACCTTAAACTGATGGAGGGCAACTATCGGGGCAAGGGTTGGGACTCGACTGATTACACCGAGTCACTAAAAGTATTGGAGAAAATGTCCTACGACTGCTTTCACATTCCCAAACAGGTCCTGGCGCAGCACCCCGATACCCCTTCTATGGTAGTCGATTACCGGGAGTTGGTAGCACAGCCAAAACAGACTATAGAGACGCTCTATCAGATCTTGAATCTACCTATGAGTGACAGCTATGCTGCCGCTTTGGCGCAGCGGGATGGCAAAGCCAGGACGCACAGTACCAAACACAGCTACAGCGCCGATGAGTTCGGCATGGACATCGACAAGATGCGCAGTGAGCTGGCCGAGTTCTACGAGGAGTATCAATGGCCCACCCCTATACTTCAAGAAGCAAGCTCTTAACCGGAAAGGGAGCTGCCATTGCCCTACTCGCTTTTTCACTGTTCGGCTGTGACACGCCCACCAACTCCACCGCGTTTCAAGCAGCGCTAAAACCCCATGCAAACCCCGTCCACGAGTGGCGGGCAGACCCCAGGTCGGCGCATCGAAGCCCCAATAGATTTCGATGCTGTCGATATGCTCCTCGTCAGATGTGAGTCGACTATAGATCTAATCGCCTCTCCGATATAACGCATTAGCTTTGAGAAGAGGCCAATCGGCGATGGAGTTACGCGATTCGGCTCAGGCCGAAAGAAACTGCCGGCGGTACTCGGAGGGGGGCTGACCCATATGGCGGCGAAACGCCCGGGAAAAATATAACTGGTCCCGGTATCCCACTTGTTCGGCGATCTCCGCGATGCGCAATCTGCTGTGGGTGAGCTTCTCGCAGGCCAGGGCCATGCGCCGTTCGTCACGCCAGCCCAAGACCGTGAGACCGGTGTTCTGTTTAAAGAGCCTGGCCAGGCTAGATACCGATAAGCTGGCTGCTGCTGCGACGTCCTCCACCGCTACCTCGCCGTTGTAGTGGCTTTCGATGTAGTCAATGGCCAACTGTATGCGCCGGTCGACGCCTCCCCTTTGCTCCGGGAGAATAAGCTCCTGACACCGCAGCAAGATCTCCTCTACCAGGTTGTGGCGCAGGCGGACCGCACCAGCATCCCCTTGGATACTCAGGCGAGAAATTTCCTGAAAAAGATTGGTCAGTTTTTCCCGTTGCAATGAATCCGCACAATGTAGGTGGTGCACTCCGGCGCCTACCTCAGGCCAGTTGAGCAAATCTACCACCCTGCTGTCGGCCTGAAATATGGCCCAATGCACACACCAGGTGGTTGATGAACTGGCGCGTCCATAATCATAGAAAGCCTCCGGTGACATCAAAATCAGGTCACCGTCTCCAACCTCGAGGTTTCGGCGCAAGCAGTTGTAGTTGCCGACACCTCCCGTCGTAAGATGAACTCCCCAGCCCTGCTTGTGGCCTGGGCGATAAATTGCGTAATCATTCCATTGCCCCTCATTCGACTCGGTATAGCCACCTGTGGCGCGATAATCCATCAGCGAGTCTACGCTTTCAAAGGCTCCAAGCACCTGTTGGATAAAACGCGTAGCCTGCTCCAGACTCAACCGGGCTCCGGGTAAAAAGTAGGGTCGCCAACGGCTGGCAATTTCCGGAATCCTTGGCTGCTCCAGCAAGGTCTGCAATACGCTTTCTTGTTCGGAGGCTGCCTGTGGCGTCAGGGAGGGCTGACGGTCGAAAAACTCGAAAACCTCCGACAAAGGCATATCGTCCATGAGCTTTCCATCAATCGTTGCAAAAAGGTAGGCTGCTGTGTCAGTTAAACTCATAACTTAGGAATATCGTCCATATTAAGACGATTATCGTACTAACCTTTTCCCGCCAATCCAAGGAAAATACAGGGCCTAACAGATGAAAGGTGAGAGCAGGTGACGACGCAAACTATTGATTATGGCGATTCCAGGACACGCGCGGCCTTGACCTGGCTTGTGTACCCGGTCTGCGTGGTGCTGCCCTTTACCTGGTTGATTTTTAATCTCAACCTGGAAGAACCGCTTAAGCTGATCCCTTTTGCCTTCCTCAGCCTATTCACCGCGGGTATTTTGGAGTGGATCCATCCGCACGCCCTGAGCTGGCGAAAATCCCACGGCGACATTCTCACCGATATCACCCATCAGATCGTTTCGCTGGGGCTGGCGCAAGGACTGCGGGTTGCACTGGTTTTCATTTTCTTCTCGCTGCTAACCCTGCCTGAAGAGTCGTACGCCCTGGTCAGTTGGCCCGTTGAATGGCCGCTATGGGCCCAGGCCATTCTGGGTTTGGTTGTAGCCGAATTCGGCGAGTACTGGCGCCACCGCCTGTTCCACGAATGGCCACTGACCTGGCGTTTCCACTCAGTGCACCACAGCGCCAAACGGCTGTACTTCCTCAACGCACCGCGCTTTCATTTCATCGATCTTTGCCTGGCCGGCCTGGCGGCCGCTATACCCCTGGCACTGTGTGGCGCCACCACAGAAGTGGTCGTACTCGTAGGAATTTTCACGGCCCTGCACGGCAACTGGCAGCACGCCAACGTGCGCTACAAGCTGGGCTGGTTCAACTGGATTCTGGCCGGCGCCGAGCTGCATCGCTGGCATCACTCCTCAATTATACGTCACAGCAACAGCAACTACGGCAACAACCTCATTATCTTTGACGCACTGTTTGGTACCCGTTGCCTGCCATCCGAACCTCAGAATATCGAGGAGATGGGCCTGGGCGAGCACGATGAATTTTTCCCCCAGACCTGGTGGCAACAATTACTGGTACCGTTTCGTTGGAAAGTCATGTTAAAACTTGAAGAAGACACCAAGACCAACGCCGAATCCGCTCCGAGTTGAAACTGATGAAGAAAAAGACACTACTGAAAATTACCGGCATCGGATTGTTGAGCTATGGCGTGTTAGCGTTCGTCGGCTCGACCCTGGTGCGTCCTGTCTATACCGTCAGCAGTGAAATAACACTTCCTGCAAGTCCTGAATTGAGCTGGGAGATCCTCACGGATTTCAAAAACTACCCCGAGTGGAACCCTTATCTACCGCGAGTAGATGGAAAGTTAGCGCCTGGAGAAACCGTCTCGTTCACTCTGATCGACGGTAACTTTCCCGAGCCCATGGAACTCTCTGCGCGCGTAGCTGTGGTCCAACC